>NZ_JBHWGD010000237.1:1809-3578 GCF_042733235.1 Kitasatospora sp. NPDC059722 | reverse complement strand
CCGGGTCGCGCCGGGCCGGCGGGGCCGCGACCGGTGCGGGCGCCGGAGCGGCGGCCAGGGCGTGGGTCCGGCGCTCGGGGCGGCTCGGCGCCGTGCCGGGCTGCTCGGCGACCGCGACCAGCTTCGACTCCCGCAGCTGGGTGACGACGTAGCCCTTGGTGTTCCGACGGGTCGAGACGTCGTACGTCTCGACGACCTCGGCGCCCTTGTGGACGAGCACGCGGAACCGGTCCTCGGGGACGTTCTCGCCCTCCGCGTCGGCGATCTCGACCGACACGTCGGCGCCCGCGCCGGGCAGGGCCGAGAAGAGGAGGCCGGAGACGGCGACGGGCGGCGGCGCCACCGGTCCGGGCACGACACCGGGGGCCCGCCGCGCCGGGTCGCCGACCCGGACGACGTAGGCCGAGCCACCGCCGTTGGCGAAGTAGCCGTACACGGCGTGCGCGAGGTAGGTGCCCTCGGTGAAGCCGCCGAACCGCTGGACGTACTGGTCCCAGGTGGTCACCAGCGTGGGCTCGTGGAACGGACCGGCCTCGGCGAAGCCCACGAACGCGGCGACGGCCGTGCCGACGCCCTCGATCGGGCGGGCACCGGACTGGACCTCCTCCACGTACACGCCCGGTGTGAGGTACGACGGCATTCGCGCTCCTTCGGGTGGCCGGTCGGTCGCCCCCGAGTCTGCTGCCGCGCGGCGCCCGGGGACATGTCCCACGGTCCCCGACCGGGGGCAGGGAGGACTGTCCCCGGCGGGCACTCCCAACCGTCGCGTCCGGCACAGCGGGCTCAGCCGTGCCCGGCGTCCCCGAGGACTCCGAGCCACGGCCCGAACTCGCTCTCCAGCACGAGCCGGCCCAGCTTGCGGTACTCGCCGACCACCGCCGCGACCAGTTGCGCCATGCCCAGCGGGGCACCCGTCCCGGCGGCCAGGTAGGCCGCGGAGACCGCGCAGGCCCGGATGGAGCCGCCGGTGAGCTCGAAGCTCCGGGCGCAGAAGTCCAGGTCGAGGTCGTCGCCGCGCGGCAGCCACGGCCCGAGGCAGCGGTCCCACAGCAGGCGCCGCTGCGCCTCGTCCGGCAGCGGGAACTCCGCGATGACGTCCAGCCGCCGGGTGAACGCGTCGTCGAGGTTGGCGCGCAGGTTGGACGTCAGGACGGCGATGCCCTCGAAGGACTCCATGCGCTGGAGCAGGTAGGCCGTCTCCAGGTTGGCGTGGCGGTCGTGGGCGTCCTCGACCTTGGAGCGCTTGCCGAACAGCGCGTCCGCCTCGTCGAACAGCAGGACGCCGTTGACCTGGGCGGCCTCGGTGAAGACGCGTTCCAGGTTCTTCTCGGTCTCGCCGATGTACTTGTCCACGACGGTGGAGAGCTCCACGACGTACAGCTCCATGCCGAGCTCGGCGGCGACCACCTCCGCCGACATCGTCTTGCCGGTGCCCGACTCCCCCGCGAACAGGGCGATCACGCCGTTCCCCCGGCCGCCGCCGGGCCGCATCCGCCACTGCCCGAGCACCTGGTCGCGGTGGCGGGCCCGCAGCACGAGCTCGCGCAGCCGGGCCTCGGTGGGCGGCGGCAGCACCAGGTCGGACCAGCCCACCCCGGGCTCGATCCGCCGGGCGAGGCGGGCCAGACCGGCCGCGTTCTGGGCCCGGACGGCGGCCCGCACGTCGTCGGCGCACACCGGCCGCGGGGGGGCGGCCCCCCGCCGGCCCGCCCGCACGTCTTTCGGTTTCGGTGCGGGGTCCGTCAGGCCCTCAGCCGTTCTCGGGATCG
>NZ_JBHWGD010000237.1:0-1799 GCF_042733235.1 Kitasatospora sp. NPDC059722 | reverse complement strand
GCACACGGGGCGCTGGGGGGCGCCCGCCGTCGTGGCCGCCACGGTGGCGGCCCGCCGGAGATTCTCGCGGTCGAGCCGGTAGGCGGCCACCGCCTGCGCCAACTCCTCGCTCAGCGGCTTCGGTTCGTCCTCCTCCGGCACACCTCCCAGTGCGCGGGCCCACTGCTCGGCCAGCCCGTGCGCCTCCGGCGGGGGGACGGTGACGACCACCGGGCTCTCGTCGGCCCAGGCCGGGTCCCACACCTGCGGGCCGTGCACGATCAGCGGGACGCCGGCGAGCGCGGCGCACAGCTCGCGCAACAGGGCGGCCCGCTCGGGCCGTTCGGGTTCGAGCCGGTCCAGCGGTCCGAGCACCACGCCGCTCCCGCCGAGGCGCGCCTCGCGGGCGAGCACCCGCACGACGGCGCCCGGCGGACGGGCGGCCAGCGCGGCGGCGTCCACGACGAGGGGCGGACGTCCGTCGGCTGCCAGGGCGGCCACCGCCAGGGGGCCGGCGTGGCCGCTCCGGTCCAGGAGGTGCACCAGCCCGCCGTCGGCCGCGAGCGCGCGCAGACGGTCGACGGGCTCCGCGGTGCCGGAAGCGGGCGCTGCGGCACCAGGGGCGGCCCGACGGGCCAGCCCGGCGAGTGCGTCGTCCGGCTCGTCGTCGCCGAGCAGGTGGGCCGCCACGCGGTCCGGTACGCGCAGCGCGCGGGAGAGCAGCGGGCGCTCCGGCTCGGTGATCTCCAGGAGGCCCGCGGCGATCAGCGGGGCCCGCGCGGAGAACCGGAGGCGGCCGGCGCCGGCGGCGGGCAGTCCGCACAGGTCGAGGGCCAGGCCGATGGTCGCCCGGCGCTGGGTCAGGTCGTCGTTGAGGTAGCCGTAGAGCTGCTCGAAGCGGGTGTCGAGGTCGGGGGCGAGGGCCACCAAGAGGAGGTCCAGGTCCACCGGGAGCAGTCCGAAGGCCGCGCAGAGCCGGGCGAGCCGTGAGCCGGGCGGCGGCGGGTCCGTGTTCTCGTCGCTGCGGCCCCTTGCGGCGGAGGCCGCCAGGATCCGCTCGACCGCCTCCGGGCCGAGGTACTGGCCGCGGTAGGGGTCGTCCGGGTCGGGGTCGGCGGCGCGGCGCTCGTGGACGGCGGTGCGGACGCGCTGCTCGACCCGGTGCAGCCGTTCCCACAGGTGGTCGGCCGGGGCACCGGCGCGCGACCGGCTCACCGTGTCCCGCCGCGCGGTCGGCGGCCCGGTGGCAGTCCGCGCTCCCGGGGCGCGGCGAAGCCGTCCGGGCCCGGGTCCGCGCCGCCGCGGTAGCGCAGTCGGCGGCCCGGGTGCTCGGCGGGCGCCGGGTGCTCCCGGGTGGTGTCCTCGGCGCGCACGACGAGCCCCTCGGTGACGGGCGGCCCGGCGGGGCTGAGCGCGCCGGGCAGCGGGGCGAGCACCCGCAGGTCGATCGAGGGCCGCATCTCCCCGCCGAGCGCGGACCACACGTCGGACACCGACGGCAGGCCCGAGTCGCGCCCGGCGATGTCGAGGCCGACGGTCAGCCCGAGCCGGGCGAGCGTGCCGGTCAGGACCCGGACGGGCAGCGCGTCCACGGCCGTGAGGCACTGCAACACCTCGGCCAGCAGCCGGTGTTCGTCCTGCGGCCGGTTGGTCCAGACGGTGACCAGGTAGGCCAGTTCGAACCAGCGGGGCGCGGCCCGGTGGCCGACCACCACGCCGTCCTCGTCGTTCTCGGCGACGGCGCCGGCCAGCCGGGGGGCCGTGTGCGAGCGCCTTCCGTAGTGGAACACGGCGGACGGCGGGGCGGCCCCGCCGGGGCC
>NZ_JBHWGD010000236.1:0-3585 GCF_042733235.1 Kitasatospora sp. NPDC059722 | reverse complement strand
GGCGACCACCGAGTGGGTCCTGACCGAGACCGAGCCGGCCGCCCCGACGGTCGGGGCCGATCCGGCCTCCACCCTCGTCCCGGCCCAGCTGCCGGCTTCCGCCGCCGACTTCACCGGGCGGTCCGCGGAGGCCGAGGCCCTGCGCGCCGCCCTGCGGGAGCCGGGCAGCGTGCCGGTGGCGGCCGTCGCGGGCATGGGCGGGGTCGGCAAGACCGCGCTCGCCGTGCACGTCGCCCACGGCCTGGCCGCCGAGTTCCCGGACGGCCAGCTCTACCTCGACCTGCACGGCGCCGACGGCCGCCCCACCCGCCCCGAGGAGGCCCTGGCCGCGTTCCTGCGCTCCTTCGGCGTCGTCGGCGACGCGATCCCGGCCGGCCTCGCCGAACGGTCCGCCCGCTACCGCTCGCTGCTCGCGGGCCGCCGCGTCCTCGTGCTGCTCGACAACGCGCGCGATGCCGAACAGGTCCGCCCGCTGCTGCCGGGCAGCGCCGGCTGCGCCGTCCTCGTCACCAGCCGCACCCGCCTCGGCGCCCTGCCCAACGCCCGTTTCACCGAACTCCCCGTGCTCCCGGCCGAGGACGCCGTCACCCTGCTCACCCGGGTGGTCGGCGCCGAACGGGTCGCCGCCGAGGAGCAGGCGGCCGGTGAACTCGTCCGGCTCTGCGGCCAGTTGCCGCTCGCCGTGCGGATCCTGGCGGCCCGGCTGGCCTGCCGCCCGAGCTGGACGATCGCCCGGCTGCTGGAGCAACTCACCGGCGACCGCTACCGGCTGGACGCGCTGCGCAGCGGCGACCTGGCCGTCGAGTCCTCGTTCCGCTTCGGCTACGACCAGCTGGACGACGAACAGGCCCGCGCCTTCCGGCTGCTGGCCGTCCCCGAGGTGCCCGACCTGTCGCCCGGGGCGGTCGCCGCGGTGCTGGACCTGCCCGAGCCGGACGCCGTCGAGCTCGCCGAGTCGCTGGTGGACTGCTCGATGCTGGAGAGCTTCGCCAGCCCCGACCACTACCGCTACCACGACCTGCTGCGGGCCTTCGCCCGGCGGGCCGGCCAGGGCGGCGACCCGGACGAGCTCCGGGCGGCACTGAGCCGCCTGGTGGACCACCACCACGCGCTGGTGACGGCGGCGCTCGGGGCGTCCTCCGCGCGGCGCGGCTTCGCGGTCGGCTCGTCCCCGGCCGTCGGCGCCCTGGTGAGCCAGTGCGCGAAGCTCCCCGGCCGCTCCGCCGACACCGCCCCCGCCCTCGGCCGGCTCGCCGAACTCCTGCTCGGCTGCTGCCTGTTGGCCGACTCCGGGCACGCCACCCGCCCGCTCGGCCACGCCGCCAACGCGCTCCTGCACGCGAGCGTCGAACAGGGTGACCGCGCCGCCGAGGCCCGCGCCCGGCTGGTCCTCGGCCGACTGCTGACCGAGGTCGGCTCGGTGCCCTCGGCCCTCGCCGAACTGCTCCGCGCCCGCGACCTGTGCACCGCCTTCGAACCGGCCCGCCCGCTGCTCGCCCTCGCCCACAGCTCGCTCGCCGCCTGCTTCCTCCAGGCCGGCCGCCCCGACGAGGCCGTGGCCGGCTTCTCGGCCGCCGCCTCCGCCTGGGACCGGGCCGGCGACCGCCGCTCCCTGGCCGCCGAACTCCTCAACCTGGCCGGCGCGTTCGCCCGCCAGGGCCGCCACGACGCGGCGAACCGGGTGATCGACCAGTCCCTCGTGATCAGCCACGAACTCGCCGACCGCGAGCTGGAGGCGCTCGCCCGCGACGCCCTCGGCACGATCGCCCACGACCGCGGCGACCTCGCCGAGGCCGCCGCCCACCGCCGCGCCGCCCTCGCCCTCACCGACCCCGCCGACCACCGCCGCACCGGCCGCCTCCTGCTGCGCCTCGCCGAGTCGCTGCGGGCTGCGGGGCGGTGGGACGACGCGGTGGGGACGGCGGGCGATGCCGTCGACGCGCTGACCCTGGACGGCGACCACCGCGGCCGGGGCCTGGCCCTGGCGGCCCTGGGCGACGCGCTGGCCGACAGCCGGACGGACCTGGCGCGGGCCCGCGCCTGCTGGGCGGAGGCGTACGGGATCCTGGCGCCGATCGGCTCCCCGGAGGCGGAGCGCCTGGTGCCGCTGCTGGGCGCCGACCACCCGGCGGGCCCGGCGCGCTCGCGCTGGCCGTCCTGGCTGCCGGGGTGAGCACGGTCTCACCACGCGGTCCCACCGCGACGAAGGCCGGGCCCTCGGGGAGGGCCCGGCCTTCGTCCGTTCGTCCGTTCGTCCGTTCGTCCGGTCAGGCGGCCGCGACCGCCCACACCTGGTCGGGGCCGCCCGTGCACTGGCTCACGACGGCGGGCACGTTCGGCCCCTTGGCCGTCAGGCAGGACTGGGTCCTCCCCGTGAGCGCGAGCAGGTAGCCGCCGGACGTCGGCATGAAGGACCAGACCTGGTTCACGCTGTACGTCGGCGAGGCCCATATCTGCGCCTGGGACGTCTCGTTGCTGGCGTCCAGGCGGCTCTGGTACTGGGTGGCGCCGTTGTTCAGGAAGTAGCCGCCGCCGTCCTGGCGGGTGACCAGCTGCCAGACGGAGGCGCGGCTGTTGTCGAGGGCCTGGATGACGGGGTTCTGGTTCTGGACTCCCGAGTCCTTGTCGGTCAGGGCGAGCCCGCGGTTGGTCAGCCGGACGTACGACGGGAGCCCGGTCGCCCCCTCCGACGGCGGCCGGACGGGCGGCTTGCCGGTGTTGGTGTCCGGGGGCGGCGGCGGGGGCGCGGCCGTGTACGGCGGCGGGTTGGGTGCCGTCGTGGGCTTGTCGGGTGGTGTCGACGGCTGGTAGCCGCCCTGGTTCCCACCCTGATCGCCCGTCTGGTAGCCCGGCGTGACCGGGCCCGGGGTGTACGCCGGGCCCGGGGCGACGGCACTGGGCGACGGCGCCGGGGCGGCCGGCCCGGGGGCCGACGGGCGCGCCGGAGCGTTCGATCCGGAGGGGACGTCAGGCGGGCTGCCCGCGCCGCCCGTACCGCCCGCACTTCCTGCCCCGCCCGCACTGCCCGCACCGCCCGGCGCACCCGCACCGCCCGGGCCGCCCGCCGGAACCGGGCCCACCGGGGCACCGGGAACGGACGGCAGGGGCGACCCCGAAGCCGTGGGCGCGCCCGGTGACGGCGTGCCCGTGCCGGTGGGCGTGCCGGAGACCGCCGCGAGCGGGACCACCGTCGGAACCGCGGGCGCGGTCGGCCCGCCGCCTGCCAGTGCGGCGTCGGCCGCGGCCCGGCCGGCGTCCCGTCCGAGCGTGGTGGCCGCGGCGGCGGTGATGGCCGAGCAGAGCGCGACCACGCCCGCCGCGATCAGCAGCCGGCGGCGCCCCCGCAGCGCCGCCCGCAGCCGCCCGGCGACCGGACGCGGTCCCGTCGAGCCGGCCGCGGCGACCACCGCCGGCCGTGCCGCCGTCCGGATGGCACTGCTCGACGGCGACACGGTCACCGTGGCCTCCACCACCTCCACCGGCTCGGGGGGGGGGGGGGGCCCGGGGGGCGCGGGGCGGGGGGGGGCCTGCCGCCCCCCCGCCCCGGGGGGCGTCGGCAAACCCCGGGGCCCCAGCCCCCCGGGC
>NZ_JBHWGD010000235.1:0-3603 GCF_042733235.1 Kitasatospora sp. NPDC059722 | reverse complement strand
GCGTTAGTGGCGCATTTCGCTCACGGGCGTACAACGCGCCTGCGCTTATCGCACGCTTACCACTCCCGGTTGTTGTAGCGGTTGCTGGACGGCTTCCGGGCCGTCCTCGACGGGCTCGCCTACACGGCGCCCTCGATCCCGCTGGTCTCCAACCTGACGGGCGCGCTCGCCGACGGCGTCGAGTCGCCCGAGTACTGGGTGCGCCACGTCCGCGAGACCGTCCGCTTCGCCGACGGCGTCCGGGCGCTCGAAGAGGCGGGTGCCACCGCCTTCCTGGAGCTCGGCCCCGACGGCGTGCTGTCGGCGCTCGTCCAGCGGACCGTGGACGGCCCCGTCGCCGCGCTGCAGCGCCGCGACCGGCCCGAGGAGCACTCCCTGGTCACGGCGCTGGCCCGCCTGCACGTCGCGGGCGTGCCGGTCGACTGGACGCGGCTGTTCGACGGCACCGGTGCCCGCCGGGTCGACCTGCCCACCTACCCGTTCCAGCGCGAGCTCTACTGGCCCGAGCGTGCACCCGAGCCCGTCGCCGCCGGCGACCCGGCGGACGCCGCGTTCTGGTCCGCCGTCGAGCGCGCCGACACCGCTGCGCTGGGCACGACGCTGGGCCTGGACGACGACACGTCGCTCGGCGCGCTGCTCCCCGCCCTCTCCGCGTGGCGCCGCCGCCGGACCGAGCGGACGGACGCGGACCGGCTGCGCTACCGGGCGGTCTGGAAGCCGTACGCGGCTCCTGCCGGGCCGGACGCCCTGCCGGGGACGTGGCTGGCGCTCGTGGCCGAGGGGCAGGACGACTCCTGGACGTCCGCGGTGCTCGCCGCGCTGGGCGCGGACGTGGTGCGGGTGACGGTCGACGCCGTGGGTCTGGCCCCGCTCGCCGGGCCGCTCGCCGGGGTGGTGTCCCTGCTCGCCGCCTCCGGCGGCGTGCCCACGGGGCTCGCCCGGCCGGACGCCCTGCTTGCCGCCCTCGGTGAGGCCGGCGTCGAGGCCCCGCTGTGGTGCCTCACCCGCGGCGCCGTCGCCGTCGGCGATACCGAGGCCCCGCAACACGCTGCGCAGGCGGCGGTCTGGGGCATCGGCCGGGTGGTGGCGCTCGAACACCCGGAGGGCTGGGGCGGGTTGATCGACCTGCCGGAGGCGCCCGACGACGCCCGTACGGCGGCCCGGCTGCGGGCGCTGCTCGCCGCGGGCGATGGCGAGGACCAGCTGGCGCTGCGCCCGGCCGGGGCCTTCGCCCGCCGGCTCGTGCGCGCGACGACGCCCGACACGGCACGGCCGTGGACCCCGCGCGGCACGGTCCTGGTGGTCGGCGACCCGGAGGGCCACGCGGCCCCGACGGCCCGCTGGCTCGCCCAGGCGGGCGCGCGGCACGTGGTGGTGCTGACGGGAGAGTCGGTGCCGGTGGCCGGTGCGCGTGGCGACGAGTCGCCCGATGCGGCCGCGGTGCTCGATGCGGCCGGTGATCGGATAGGGGATAGGGGGAGCGAACCCGATGCCGCTGGTGGTCAATTGCCGGCCGGGGGTGTTGAGCTCCCTGCTGCTGGTGATGGTCCGGTGGCTGAACTGCGGGCCGAGCTCGGCGAGTCCGGTACCGACCTGACCCTCGTCGTCGGCACTCCCGGTGACTCCCTCCCCGAGCTGTCGGACCTCTCCGCCGTCCTCTACACCGGCCGCTCCGGCGAGCCCGGTGACCACCTCGCCGGGCTGCTCGCGGACCTCGCGGCGCTCGACGAGGCGCTCGCGGACCGGGAGCTCGACGCCTACGTGCTGTTCGGGTCGATCGCCGGCACCTGGGGCGTCAAGGGCCGGGCCGACGAGGCCGCCGCCAGCGCGCTCCTGGACGCCGTCGCCCAGTCCCGCCGTGCCGCCGGGCGGGCCGCCACCGCCGTCGCCTGGGGCGCCTGGGCGGGCAGCACGCCCGACTCCCTGGCCGCGCACCTGCGGGCCAACGGGCTGCCGCCCGTCGCCCCCGGCCGCGCCCTGGCGGCCCTCGCCGCCGCCCTCGACGGCTCCGCCGTCACCGTCGCCGACGTGGCGTGGGAGCGCTTCGCGCCCGCCTTCGCCGAAACCCGGCCGACCCGGCTCTTCGCCGACCTGCCCGAGGCCCGCGTCGCCGCGGAGCCCGAGGAGGAGACCGCGAGCCGCACCGACGCGCTGCGCGCCGGTCTGCGCGAGCGGTCGGCGGCCGAGCGCACCGAGGCGCTGCTGGCGATCGTCCGGGCCGAGTCGGCGGCCGTGCTCGGTCACGCCGACGCCGACGACGTGCCGTCCGGGCACCCGTTCAAGGACCTCGGCTTCGACTCGCTGACCGCCGTCGACCTGCGCAACCGGCTCACCACCGCGACCGGTCTGCGCCTGCCCGCGACCCTCGTGTTCGACTACCCGACCCCGGCCGCCCTGGCCGCCCACCTCCGCGCCGAACTCTTCGACGAGGCGCAGGAGCCGGAGCGCTCGGCCGTAGCCGCCGACACCGACGACCCGATCGTGATCGTCGGCATGGGCTGCCGCTACCCGGGCGGCGTCCGTTCGCCCGAGGACCTGTGGCGGCTCCTGCGGGAGGGCGCCGACGCGATCGGCCCGTTCCCGGCGGACCGCGGCTGGGACCTCGACCGGCTCGCCCACGGCGACCGCGACGGGCGCGGGCGCAGCGTCACCCAGCAGGGCGGGTTCCTGTACGACGCGGCCGAGTTCGACGCCGCCTTCTTCGGGGTCTCCCCGCGCGAGGCGATGGTCGTCGACCCGCAGCAGCGGCTCGTGCTGGAGACCGCGTGGGAGGCGCTGGAGCGCGCCGGGATCGACCCGGCGGGCCTGCGCGGCTGCGACACCGGTGTGTTCATCGGCGGCGGCAGCGGCGACTACCGGCCGGCCATCGGCCAGCTCGGGCACGTCGAGACCGCGCAGTCCGCGAGCCTGCTGTCCGGCCGGCTCTCCTACACCCTCGGGCTGGAAGGGCCCTCGGTCAGCGTGGACACCGCGTGCTCGTCCTCGCTGGTCGCCCTGCACCTGGCCGCCCAGGCCCTGCGGTCCGGCGAGTGCTCGCTGGCCCTGGCGGGCGGCGTGACGGTGATGTCGAGCCCGGTCGGGTTCGTCGAGTTCGGCGAGATGGGGGCGCTGTCCCCGGACGGGCGCTGCCGCACCTTCTCCGACGCCGCCGAGGGGACCGCGTGGTCCGAGGGCGTCGGCGTCCTGGTGGTGGAGCGGCTCTCGGACGCCGAGCGCCGGGGCCACCGCGTGCTGGCCGTCCTGCGCGGCTCCGCGATCAACCAGGACGGCGCCTCGAACGGCATCACCGCGCCCAACGGCCCGTCCCAGCAGCGCGTCATCCGGCGCGCCCTGGCCAACGCGGGCCTGACGCCCGCGGAGGTCGACGCCGTCGAGGCGCACGGCACCGGTACGAAGCTCGGCGACCCGATCGAGGCCCAGGCGCTCCTCGCCACCTACGGCCAGGACCGTGAACGGCCCGTCCTGATCGGCGCGCTGAAGTCGAACCTGGGCCACACCCAGGCGGCCTCCGGCGTGGCAGGCGTGATCAAGATGGTGCTGGCGATGCAGAACGGCGTGCTGCCGCGCACGCTGCACGTCGGCACGCCGTCCTCGCAAGTCGAC
>NZ_JBHWGD010000234.1:0-3661 GCF_042733235.1 Kitasatospora sp. NPDC059722 | reverse complement strand
CCTCAACGAGGCCCCGGGCTGCGGGGTGAAGGGCGGCCTCTCCCCGAAGAGGCCGCCGGGATGGATCAGTGGAACTGCTCGGCCTCCGTGGAGCCGGTCAGGGCGAGGGTCTCGGCGTTCGGGTTGAGCGCGGTGGACACCAGGTCGAAATACCCGGTGCCGACCTCGCGCTGGTGCTTGACGGCGGTGTAGCCGTCCGGCACCGCGGCGAACTCGGCCTCCTGGAGGTCGACGTACGCCGTCATGCCGTGCTCGGCGTAGCCGCGGGCGAGCTGGAACATCGAGTGATTGAGCGCGTGGAAGCCGGCCAGCGTGATGAACTGGAAGCGGTAGCCCATCGCGCCCAGCTCCCGCTGGAACTTGGCGATCTGGTCGTCGTCCAGCGCGGCCTTCCAGTTGAAGGACGGCGAGCAGTTGTACGCGAGCATCTTGTCCGGGTACTCGGCCTTGATCGCCTCCGCGAACTCACGCGCCTGGGCGAGGTCCGGGGTGCCGGTCTCCACCCAGATGAGGTCCGCGTACGGCGCGAAGGCCAGGCCACGGGAGATCACCGGCGCCATGCCGGGCTCGACCCGGTAGAAGCCCTCGGCGGTGCGCTCGCCGGTGCAGAAGCGGGCGTCGCGCTCGTCGACGTCGGTGGTGAGGAGGTTGGCGGCGAGCGCGTCGGTGCGGGCGATGATCAGGGTCGGCACGTCGGCCAGATCGGCCGCCAGGCGGGCGGAGTTGAGGGTGCGGATGTGCTGGGCGGTGGGCACGAGGACCTTGCCGCCGAGGTGCCCGCACTTCTTCTCCGAGGCGAGCTGGTCCTCGTAGTGGATGCCCGCCGCGCCGGCCGCGATCATGCCCTTGGTGAGCTCGAAGGCGTTCAGCGGGCCGCCGAAGCCGGCCTCGGCGTCGGCGACGATCGGCACCAGCCAGTCCGGCCCGTCGGTGCCCTCGGCGGCGTCGATCTCGTCGGCGCGCAGCAGGGCGTTGTTGATCCGGCGCACCACCTGGGGCACGGAGTTGGCCGGGTACAGGCTCTGGTCCGGGTACGTCTGGCCGGCCTGGTTGGCGTCCGCGGCGACCTGCCAGCCGGACAGGTAGATCGCCTGCAGCCCGGCCTTCACCATCTGGACGGCCTGGCCGCCGGTGAGCGCGCCGAGCGCGTGGACGTAGTCCCGCTCGTGCAGTTGGCGCCACAGGCGCTCCGCGCCGCGCCGGGCCAGGGTGTGCTCCTCGCGCACCGTGCCCGAGAGGCGGACGACGTCGGCCGCGGTGTACGTGCGCTCGACGCCGGCCCAGCGGGGGTCGGACGCCCACCGCGCGGCCAGCTCCGCCGCCTGCTGCTCCTGCTGCTGCCGAACCGACTGGGTCATGGTGATCCGCTCCCGGGGTGTCTTGCGAAGGATGTGAGGTACCTCTCTCCGCACGGGGGAGAGGGCGGCCGGGCGGCGCCGGGCAGCGATGGAACACCGCGGGACGTGGTCGCCCGGACGGCAGTGCAGAGCAGTTGACCTGCCCTTTCCGTGCCGTCCTGTGCGCCTCCCGGCCGCAGCACCGACTCTGGCACCCGGTGCCGCCGCCGTCACCGATGGAGCCGGGCCAATTTCTGCGAAGCATCGCCGGCGAACCCGCGAAGGTTGCGAAGGCCCTCCGCGCCTCATCGCGGCTAGGCTGCCCGAGCCACGCCGATCGTCGACACCGAGGGGAAGCCAGGACGATGGGAAAGACCTTCGCGGGTGCCAGACTCCGCCGGCTCAGGGAGGAACGCGGACTGAGCCAGGCCGGCATGGCGCGGCTCGTCGACCTCTCGCCCAGCTACCTCAACCAACTGGAGCACGACGCACGCCCGTTGACCGTCCCGGTCCTGCTGCGCCTCACCGAGGCGTTCGGCGTCGAGGCCGGGTACTTCGCCCCGCCGGACAGCGCCCGGCTCACCGCCGAGCTGCGCGACGCCCTCGGCGACGACCTCGCGGCCGGCCGCATCACCCCGGGCGACCTCGACGAGCTCGCCGCCCGACTGCCCGCCGTGGCACGGCTGTTGACGGACCTGGGCCGCGGGCGCAGCACGATGGCCGAGCAGCTCGCCGTGCTCGCGGGCGACCGGGGACCGGGTGCGGACGCCCGCACCCCGCACGAGGAAGTCCGCGAATTCTTCTACCGCCGCCAGAACTACATCCATGAACTCGACACCGTGGCCGAGGAGTTGGCGAGCGTCATCCGACTCAGGCGCGGCGAGGTCAGGGCGGTGCTGGCCGACCGGCTGACCTCCGTGCACGGCGTCCGGATCGCCGCCGGCGGGGACCAGCTGCACCGGTACGACCCGGGCCGACGGATCCTGCGGCTCTCCGACCGGCTGCGCCCCGGCCAGCAGGCCTTCCGCCTCGCCACCCAGCTCGCGTACCTGGAGCACGACGCGCTGCTCACCGAACTCGCGGCCCAGGACTGCCCCGAGGGTTCGGCGGCCCACTCGCTCACCCGGATCGGCCTGGCCAACTACTTCGCCGCCGCCCTCGTCCTGCCCTACGCCGCCTTCCACGCCGAGGCGGAGTCCGCCCGCTACGACATCGAGCACCTCGCCGACCACTTCGGCGTCGGCTACGAGACGGTCTGCCACCGCCTCAGCACCCTGCAGCGCTCCGGCCTGCGCGGGGTGCCGTTCTCGTTCGTGCGGGTCGACCGCGCCGGGAACGTCTCCAAGCGGCAGTCCGCCACGGCCTTCCACTTCTCCCGCACCGGCGGCACCTGCCCGCTGTGGAACGTCTACGACGCCTTCGCCTCCCCGGGCCGCGTCCACGTCCAGGTCGCCGCGATGCCCGACGGCCGCCGCTACCTCTGGACCGCCCGCGCCGTCACGCGCTCACCCGGCGGCTGGGGCCGGCCGGGCAAGACCTTCGCGATCGGCCTCGGCTGCGAGCTCCGGCACGCGGCCCGCCTCGTCTACTCCACCGGCCTGGACCTGGCCGACGAGGCCGCCGCGACCCCCATCGGCCTCGGCTGCAAGGTCTGCGAGCGCCCCGCCTGCCCCCAGCGCTCCGCCCCGGCCATCGGCCGGCCGCTGGCCGTCGACGAGCACACGAGCACGTTCGTCCCGTACGCGGTGCGGGCCGACGCGGAACGCTGAAGCAGGACGGCCGGCCCGTCAGGCGAAGCAGAACAGCGCCTCGTAGAGGGTGACGGGGCCGTCCGCGTCGGGGAGCCGGAGCGGGACGGTGCGGGCCAGCTCCGGTGCGGAGAGCAGGGCGAAGCCGGCCGCGCGGGTGAGTGCGGCGAGCCGGTGCACCTCGGTGCCGGGCTCCGCGGCGGACGCCCGGGCGGCCGGGGCACCGGGGGCGGGGAACAGGCACCGGTCGGTCTCGTACCCGTCGGGGTGCAGGGCGAAGGCCGTGGCGTACGGCCCGATGACGGACAGGCGCAGGACGGCTCCGCCGCCGGCCCAGCCGATCCGCCAGACCGAGCCGACGTCGCAGTTGTCGTCGGTGATGTCCTCGACCTGCCAGGACGACGGGAGGGACGCCCGGAACGGGCGGTACGGGTCCTGTTCGAGCAGCTTACCGATCCGGTGGTAGGCCGGGTGGTCGAGGCTGCCGTAGGCGCGGCGGGCGAACTCTTCGAAGGCCGCGGTCATCACGGGTCTCCTCTCGTCAGCGCGATGGTGTGGTGCGGTGCGGGGGGGCGG
>NZ_JBHWGD010000233.1:0-3744 GCF_042733235.1 Kitasatospora sp. NPDC059722 | reverse complement strand
CATCTGGCCCACCTACACCCACACCTACCACAAACAAACCAACCACTTCGACCACACCAACTACCAAACCACCACCACCCAAAACACCACCCACACCACCCACAACTAACCCACACACACAAAACCGAATAGCACACCCACAAACCATCACCGGAATGAGACCACCGACATGCACACACCCGGCCTGTCCCGACGGACGCTGATCGCCGGCGCGGCCTCCGCCGTCATCGGCTGGAACACCGCCACGCGCGCCTGGGCCACCACTTCCACGGACGCGGTCGCCGACGTCGTCCCCGTCCCGGCGCTCGACGGCACGCTCACCACCGATGCCACCACGCTCGCCGCCTTCTCGGACGACTTCGGGCGTCTGACGCACAACACCCCCCGCGCCGTGCTGCGGCCCCGCTCCACCCGCGACATCGCGGCCATCATCGACTACGCCAACAAGACCGGCCTCACCGTCGCCATGAACGGGCAGGGCGGCACCGACGGCGAGTACGAGTCCCACTCCAACTACGGCCAGGCGGCCGTCCCCGGCGGCATCGCGATCGACGCCCGCTCACTCGACACCATCCACGCGATCACCCCCACCCACGCCGTCGTCGACCCCGGCGTCACCTGGGCCCAGCTCACCAACGCCGCCCTCGCGCAGGGCCTCACCCCGCCGTGCCTCACCGACTACCTCCACCTCTCCATCGGCGGCACGATCAGCGTCGGCGGCATCGGCAACGCCGTCCAGAAGCACGGCCTGCAGGCCGACACGGTCAGCGAGATCGAGATCGTCACGGGCACCGGCCGCACCCTCACCGCCTCGGCCACCCGCAACCGCGGTCTGTTCGAGGCCGCCCTCGCCGGTGCCGGCCAGGTCGGCATCATCACCCGGGCCACCGTCGCCCTCACCAAGGCGCCGGAGAACGCGCGCGTGTTCCTGCTCTTCTACGACGACATCGCCGCCTACTGCGCCGACCAGGAGCGCATCATGGCCGACGGGCGTTTCGACGGCCAGGTCGGCGAGATCCTCCTGCCCCGATCCCCCGCCAACCCCACGCCCAACGCCCGTTACAAGATCGAGGCCGTCGCCCACTACAACGGCACCACACCCCCCGACGCCGCACCCCTGCTCGCCGGCCTCACACCCGTGCCCGGCGACACCCAGATCAGCGATACCACCTACCGCGATTACACGTTCCGCGTCGACGCCTTCGCCGCCAACCTCAAGAGCCTCGGCTACTGGAGCGCCCCCAAGCCCTGGCTGAGCATGTTCCTCCCCGCCGACCGGGCCCAGGAGTTCGCCCGCTACGCCCTCACCAAGGTCACCCCCGCCGACCTCGGCGCCGGGCTCCTCCTCTTCTACCCCTTCCCCACCGGCAAGATCACCCGGCCCCTCGCCATGACCCCCGATCACCCCACCACGTATCTCTTCGACTTCCTCACCTTCCCCGCCCCCGGCACCGACCCCACCACCGCGCTCCGGCGCAACCGCGACCTCTACGACGCCGCCGTGCGCCTGGGCGCCAAGCGCTACCTCGTCGGCGCCATCCCCAACATGACCACCACCGACTGGCAGCGCCACTACGGCGCCCGCTGGACCACCCTCACCACCGCCAAGCAGCGCCACGACCCCCGCCACACCCTCACCCCCGGCCAGCACATCCTCTGACGGCACCGGAACGGCCTACCCCCGGAAGGCCGATGCCCGTACCCACCATCGACACCGGGCGAGGCACCGGGTGAGACACCCACCGAGACATCCACCGAGGCACCCACCGAGGCACCACCAAGGGCAAGGGGACGAAGGCATGATCATCACCGACCGCACCATCACCACCGACGACGGCGCCCGGCTCGCCGTCACGCTCCACCGGCCCGAAACCCCCGTCCCGGACAGCCCGTTGGTGGTGCTGGTGCACGGGTGGGCCGCCTCCCGGACGGTCTGGCACGCCGTCGCCCGGCAGCTCGCCGCCGCCGGGCACACCGTGGCCGCCTACGATCAGCGGGGGCACGCGGCGTCCACCGCCGGGGAGCAGCCGCTGAGCATCGCCCGGCTCGGGCAGGACCTCGCGACGGTCGTCGACACGCTGTCCCCCGACCGGCCCGTCGTCGTGGCCGGCCACTCCGGCGGCGGCTACGCGGCCCTCGCCTACGCGGCGCACCTCCACGCCGCGACGCCGGACGCGGCTCCGCGGCGGCTGGCGGCCCTGCTCCTCGCGTCGACGGCCTCGCACGACCAGGTGACCCCGGCCGGGGAGATCCGGATGATGGGCAGTCAGCTGTTCACGCGGGCGCTGCGAGTGCCGTGGCTCGGGCGGCAGTTGCTCGGCAAGACGCTCGCGCCGACCGCGACCCTCGCGACGCGCGAGCAGAACCGGCAGCTGTTCGCGAACACCCCGCCCGCCGTCCGGGCCGCCTACTTCGGTGCCACGCACGACATGGACCTGCGACCGCAGCTGGCCGCCATCACCGCGCCCACCACGGTCCTCACCGGCACCCAGGACAAGATCGTCAACCCGAACCACAGCCATCACCTCGCCCGCGCGCTGCCGGACACACAGCTGGACACGATCCCGGGCAGCGGCCACAACCTGCCGCTGGAGAGCCCGGAGCGGCTCACTCACCACATCTCCGCCCTCATCGCCCGCGTCGGCGGGTACCCTCGGTCGTAACGCAGTGGCCCGAGCGGGGAGACGTCATCGATGAGCAGAGCCGCCGGTAACGCGTCCCGTGTGCCGCTCGACGACCTCGTCCGGCTCCGCAGGGCCCGGGACATGATGGACCGCGACTACGCGCAGCCGCTGGACGTCACGGCGCTGGCGCGCACCGCCCTCATGTCGGCGGGCCACTTCTCGCGCAGCTTCCGCACCGCGTACGGGGAGACGCCGTACAGCTACCTCATGACCCGGCGGATCGAGCGGGCGAAGGCCCTGCTGCGGCGTGGCGACCTCACGGTGACGGAGGTCTGCATGGAGGTGGGCTGTACGTCGCTGGGGTCGTTCAGTTCGCGGTTCACCGAGCTGGTCGGCGAGACCCCGAGCGCGTACCGGGCGCGCGAGCACGAGGACGGTGCCGCGCTGCCGGCCTGCATCTCGAAGATCCACACCCGGCCGGTCAAGGGCGGCGGGGCGAAGCCGGCCGGCAACGGGTAGTCCTCGATGGCGGTCGAGCTCGTCTACGAGACCCACTCCACCACCACGGACAACGAGGCCGGGATCGCCACCGGCCACCTCCCGGGCCGCCTGTCGGAAGCAGGCCGGCGGCAGGCGGCGGAGCTGGGCGCGCGGCGGCGCGACGGCGGGTTCGCGGCCGTGTTCACCTCCGACCTGCACCGGGCCGTCGAGACCGGCCGGATCGCGTTCCCGGACGGTGTGCCGCCGCTGCACCAGGACGTGCGGCTCCGCGAGTGCGACTACGGCGAGCTCAACGGCGCGCCGGCCTCCCTCGTCGCCGCCCGGCGGCTCCGGCACGTCGACGAGCCGTTCCCCGGCGGGCAGAGCTACCGGCAGGTCGTCGCGGCCACCGACGCCCTGCTCCACGACCTCGCCGCCCGCTGGGACGGCCGCCGGGTGCTGCTCATCGCGCACTCGGCGAACCGGTGGGCCCTGGACCACCTCCTGACCGGAGTGCCGCTGGTGGAGGTCCTCGCGCCCCCCCCCCCCCCGGGGGGGGGGGGTGGGGAGGCGCAGCCGGGGCCCCGGGCCCCACCGCCCCCCCTCTGTGGGCGGTTACACAAGTAAGCCGCCGCCCACA
>NZ_JBHWGD010000232.1:0-3842 GCF_042733235.1 Kitasatospora sp. NPDC059722 | reverse complement strand
CCGGGACGGCGAGCGCGTCGTCACCGACGTGCTGCTCCTCCTCTCCGACGGCGCCGACCCGGCCGCCGACCGGACGAAGGACGTCGTCGCCGCCCTGGACGAGGCCGCCGCGGCGACCGTCCGCCGGGTGCTCGTGGTCCGCGCCGACGACCTCCCGCTCGGCCCGACCGGCAAGGTCCGCAAGGTCCTGCTGCGGGAGCGCCACCTGGCGGAGGTGCGGGCATGAGCGTTGTCGTCACCGGCCTCGGGCTCGTCTCGCCGCTCGGCCGCAAGCCCGCCGACGTCTTCGACGCCCTCGCGGCGGGCCGCTCGGGCCTGAGCGCCGTGCCCGAGGGACATCCCGCCCACGGCTGGCTGCCGGTCGCCGGGATCGCGCCGCCGGTGGACGGCCGCGAGGTGCTGCCGCCCACCGAGACCCGCTGCGTGGACAGATTCGTGCTGCTCGCCCTGGCCGCCGCGGACGACGCGCTCGCCGACGCCGGCCTGGTCGTCGGGCGGGACGTGGACCCGCACCGGACGGCCGTCGTGCTGGCCACCGGCGGGGGCGGGCTCGAAACCTTCGAGCAGCAGTCGCACCGCCGCCTGGAGCGCGGCCGCCCGGGCGTCAGCCCGTACCTGCTGCCGGGAATGCTCTCCAACATGGCGACCGCCCGGATCGCCATCAAGCACGGGATCCGCGGCTACAGCTCGGCCGTCGTGACGGCCTGCGCGGCGGGCGCCCAGGCGGTCGCCGAGGGCCTGCGGCTGATCCGGGCCGGGGACGCGGACGTGGTGGTGTGCGGCGGGACGGAGTCCTCGCTGCACCCGACGATCGCCGCCGCCTTCACCAACGCCCGTGCACTGGCCCAGGGTTGGGACGATCCGGAGGAGGCGAGCCGGCCGTTCGACGCCCGCCGCAACGGCTTCGTGCTCGGCGAGGGCAGCGCCGTCCTCGTCCTGGAGCGCGCCGGGCACGCCGACGCGCGCGGCGCCGCCGGGTACGCGGACGTCCTCGGCTGGGGCGCCTCCACCGACGCCCACCACCCGACCATGCCCCGCCCCGACGGCGCGGGCGCCGCCGACGCGATGCGCGCCGCGCTGGCCAACGCGGGCCTCGCGCCCGGCGACATCGACTACGTGAACGCGCACGGCACCGGCACCAGGCTCGGCGACGCCGCCGAGACCGCCGCACTGCGCGCCGTGTTCGGGCCGCAGCCGCCGGCCGTCTCCTCCACCAAGGGAGCGACCGGGCATCTCCTGGGCGCCGCAGGCGCGTTGGAGGCCGCGGTGACCGCGCTCGCGGTGGCACGGGGAACGCTGCCGCCGACCCGCAACCTGGCCGACCCCGACCCGGCCTGCGACCTCGACCACGTCCGGGGCGCGGCCCGGACCGCGCCGGTGCGCGCGGCGCTGAGCAACGCCTTCGCCTTCGGGGGCCACAACCTCAGCCTGATCCTCGGCCCGGCGTCCACCCGGCGCGCCAAGTAGCCCGCCGCCACCGGCCGTTACCCGTTCTTCGTCGCTCCCGAGGGGGAGATCCCGTTGTCCATCCAGACCATCACCCATGTCGAGTTCGCGTGCGCGGACGCCGACAGGACGGCCGCCGGGCTGCGCGCCGACTACGGCTTCGCCGCCGACGCCCCGCAGACCTCGCCCGACGGCCTGCGCACCGTCCGCGTCCACCAGGGCGACATCCGCCTGCACCTCGTCTCGGCAGCCCGGCCCGGCCACCCCGTCGCCGAGTTCGTCGCCCGGCACGGGGACGGCGTCGCCGTGCTCGCGCTCGGCTGCGAGGACCCGCAGGCGGCCGTGGAGCGCGCCGAGCGGCACGGCGCCCGGGTACTCGACCGCGACGGCGCACTGGTCGCCGGCTTCGGCGACGTCGCGCTGCGGTTCGTGCCGCTCGGCGGCGGAGCGTCCGCGCCCGGGCTGCTGGACGCCCTCGACCACGTCGCGATCTGCGTCCCCGGCGGCCAACTCGCGGACGCCGTAAGGTTCTGCGAGGCGGCGCTCGGCCTCCACCGGATCTTCGGCGAGTACATCGAGGTGGGCGAGCAGGCCATGGACTCCAGCGTCGTGCAGAGCGCCTCCGGCGAGGTCACCTTCACGCTGATCGAGCCGGACACCGGCCGGCGCCCCGGCCAGATCGACGAGTTCCTCGCCGCCAACGAGGGCGCCGGCGTCCAGCACCTCGCCTTCCGCACCACCGACATCGCGACCGCCGTCCGCACGATCCGGGCCCGCGGCGTGGAGTTCCTGAGCACCCCTGACGCCTACTTCGACGCCCTCGCCGAGCGGTTCGGCGAGACCGCCATCCCGGTGGGGACGCTGCGCGAACTGCATGTCCTGGTCGACCAGGACCACGGCGGGCAGCTCTTCCAGATCTTCGCCCGCTCCACCCACCCCCGGCGGACGTACTTCCTGGAGCTCATCGAGCGCCAGGGCGCCGGCACCTTCGGCACCGCCAACATCAGGGCCCTGTACGAGGCCGTCGAGCGGCAGAGCTCGGCCGCCGCCCGGTGACCGACCGGCCTCGAAAGGCACGCCCGGCCCACCCTCGAAAGGCACATCAGTGACCACCGCAGAGTTCCACCTCACCGACGCCGAACGAGCGCTGCTGCCCACCCCCGACGACGTCGACCACTACCGGACGTACGGCTGGTACCTGTCCCACAGGCTGTTCAGCGACGCCGAGCTGGACTCCCTCCAGGCCGCCACCGAGCTCTACTACGCGGGCCACCGCGACCGCGAACTCCCCGTCCGTCCGGCCCGGTTGGCCTCCTGGACGCCGGCGGACGGCCCGGTCCAGCGGCACAACGACTACGTCCACTACGAGAGCGACGCGATCGGCGCGGTCCTGCGCAAGCCGCTGGTCGGCGCCGTCGCCGCGCTGCTCGCCGGGGCCGAGGAGATCCGGATCTTCCAGGCCACCCTGATCTACAAGCCGCCGGTGCCCGAGGAGCCCACCAACCGGGTGCCGTGGCACTTCGACAAGCACTACTGGCAGACCTGCACCTCGGAGGAGATGCTCACCGCGTTCATCCCCTTCCACGACTGCGGCGACGAGAACGGCACGATCACCATGATCGACGGCAGTCACCGCTGGCAGGAGCTCGCCTCCGGCGAGGACTCCACCCGGCACTTCGCCGACCGCGACGGCTCCGAGCTGGAGGCCATCCTCGCCGCGAACGCCGCCCACAACGGGCAGCAGGTGCGGAAGGTCCCGATGCCGATCCCGCGCGGCCACATGAGCTTCCACCACTGCCGCACCTACCACGGCAGCGGCCCCAACCTGGCGTCCTTCCCCCGCCGGGCCGTCTCGCTGCACCTCCAGGACGGCGCCAACGCCTACCGCCGCCACGAGCGGCCGGACGGCGGCCCGGTGGTCTACAACCACGACGTGCTGGTCCGCCGCACCGCCGACGGCCGGCCCGACTACGCCGACCCGGACTTCTGCCCGGCGATCTGGCAAGGGGCGCTGTGACGGGCACGGCCGCCACGACGGCGCCGCTCGACACGCCCGCCGAGCGGTACCGGATGCTGCGGCTGATCCGCGGCTTCGAGGAACTCGCGCTCGCCCTCGTGAGGGCCGGCGCGATCCCCGGCGGCATCCACCCGTACATCGGACAGGAGGCCGTCGCGGTCGGCGTCTGCTCCGCGCTCGGCCCCACCGACCGGCTCACCAGCACCCACCGCGGCCACGGCCACGTGCTCTCCCGGGGCGCCGCGCCGCACCGGCTGCTCGCCGAACTCGCGGGCCGGGTGGACGGGTTGAACGGCGGCCGGGGCGGCTCGATTCAAGCCCCCGACCTGTCGCTCCGCAAACTAGGCGCCAACGGCAAACTCGGCCCCGGCCCCCCCCG
>NZ_JBHWGD010000231.1:0-4038 GCF_042733235.1 Kitasatospora sp. NPDC059722 | reverse complement strand
TCGTCGGCCTGCTCACCCTCGGCCGCACCGACGCCGTGCCCGCCTTCACCCCCGACGAGACCGAGCTGCTCGGGGACCTGGCCGGCCGCGCCGCCACGAGCATCGACAACGCCCGCCGCTACACCCGCTCGCAGGGCATCGCGCTCGAACTCCAGCGCGCCCTGCTCAGCGAGCCCGGCAACCCGCACCAGAACCTCGACCTCGCCTCCCGCTACCTGCCCTCCGGCACCACCTCGGTGGTCGGCGGCGACTGGTACGAGAGCGTCCGGCTGCCGTTCGGGCGCACGCTGCTGGTGATGGGCGACGTCATGGGCCACGGCGTGGAGGCGGCGGTGGACATGAGCCACTACCGCTCCACCCTGCGCGACGTGGCCGGGATGGACCTGCCGCCGCACCGCATCCTGCGCCAGCTCGACACCGTCATCTCCGCCAACGACTCCGCCCGCCCGGCGACCTGCCTCCTCGTGCTCGCCGACCCCAGCCGCGGCCGCTGGACGCTCTCCAGCGCGGGCCACCTGCCGCCCGCCCTCATCGCCCCGGGCCGCGCCACCGAGCTCCTGCGGATCCCCACCGGCCCGCCGCTCGGCACCGGACTCGGCGGCTACGAGCAGGCGACCCACCCGCTCAGCCCGGGCCAGACCCTCCTCCTCTACACGGACGGCCTGGTCGAGCGCCGCGGCGAGGACATCGACGTCTCGCTCGCGCGGCTCGCCGACCTCCGCCTGCCCGCCGCGGGCGAGCTGGACGACCTCCTCGACGCGCTCCTCCACTCGATCGCGCCGGCGGCGGCCGAGGACGACATCGCGCTCCTGGCCGCCCGGCCCCGGCCGCGCTGAGCCGACTGCCCCGCTAGACCTTCGCGAGCGCCTGCTCCAGGTCCGCCCACAGGTCCTCGGGGTGCTCGATGCCCACCGCGACCCGGACCGTCCCCGCGCCGATCCCGGCCGCCGCCAACTCGGCGTCCGACAGCTGCCGGTGGGACGTGCTGGCCGGGTGCAGCACCAGCGTGTGCACGCCGCCGAGCGACGGCGCCAGCGAGGCCAGCCGGACGGACTCGGTGAACGCGCGGGCCGCCTCCCGCCCGCCCGCGAGGTCGAACGCGAGGACGCCGCCGTGCCCCTCGGGCAGCAGGCGCAGTGCCAGCCCGTGGTCGGGGTGCGCCGGCAGGCCCGGGTAGTGGACGGCGGTCACCGCCGGGTGCGCGGCGAGGCGGCCGGCCAGGTCGAGGGCGGTGTCGCAGTGGCGGCGGACCCGCAGCGCGAGGGTCTGCATGCCGCGCAGGGTGAGCCAGGCGGCGAACGGGTCGGCGGTGGCGCCGAGTTCGAGCGCGTGGTGCCAGACCTTCTCGTGGAGCTCCCGGTCGGCGAAGACGGCGAGTCCGGCCAGGACGTCCGAGTGGCCGCCGAGGTACTTGGTGGCCGAGTGGATCACGATGTCCGCGCCGTGCTCGATCGGCCGGCACAGCAGCGGCGTCGCGAAGGTGTTGTCCACGACGGTGACGACCCCGGCCGCCTTCGCCGCGGCGATCAGGCCGGGCAGGTCGGTGACCCTCGTCGTCGGGTTGGAGATCGTCTCCAGGTGCAGCAGCCGCGTGTTGGGCCGCAGGGCGGCCGTCACCTCGGCCGGGTCGTCGCCCCCGACGTGGGTGACCTCGACGCCCCAGCGCTCGACGAGGTCGGCCAGCGTCGCGAACGTCCCGCCGTAGAGGCTGCGCTGGGCGATCACGTGGTCCCCGGAGCGCAGCAGGGCGAGCAGGACGGTGTTGATGGCGCCCATCCCGGAGGAGGTGGCGAGCGCGCCGGTGCCGCCCTCCAGGCCGGCGACGGCCTCCTCCAGCGAACGGACCGTCGGGTTGCCGTTGCGGTTGTAGACGAACCCGCCGTCGGGGCCGCTGAAGGCCGCCACGAGGGCGTCGCTGGAGTCGAAGGCGAACACGTGGCCCTGGTGGAGCGGCACGCCCATCGGGCGGCTGCCGTTCACCTCCACGACGGGCGGGTGGACGATCCGGCTCTCGGGGCGCAGCGTGCGGTCGAAGTCGCTCATGCCGCCATCCTGGGGCCGGACGACCGCGCCGCCCAGGGCCAATCGCGATCATTGGGCCCTGGGCGGCGGGGTGCCGGCGGGCTGTCGGCGCGGTGGGGCGCTCAGCGGCGGCGGCTGAATATCCGCTTCACGAAGTAGATGATGCCGATGATCAGCAGCACGAAGAGCAGGATGATCAGGATCACCACGACCAGCAGGAACTTGCCAAGCTTGGCGAAGAACCCGGACTTCTTCTTCTGGGGCTGGGGCGCCGCGAGCCGAGCCGCCGACTGCGAGCGCTCGGCGGCCGTCACGGTCGTCACTGCGTGCGCGTCCGCCGAACCGACCGTGGACTGACCGGCCGTGGACCGACCGGCCGTGGACTGACCGGCCGTGGACTGGGCGACCGCCACCGCGCGCGGTGCCGCCGCCGCGGGCGCGCCCGACGCCACGGCACCGAGGCCGAGGGCGGCCAGCAGCGCCACCAGGGCGCCGGCCATCGAACGTGCGATCCGCTGAGTCATCGTGCTCCTCGTACTTCGGCGCCCGGGTCCTGCCCGGGCGTCAACCAAGGAGAACGACGACGCATCCGGGCCCCGGGGTTCCCGTCCGGCGGCCGGAAATCGCGGACGTGCGCCCCGGAACGGAATCCGGAGCGCATCCCTCCCCCGCCTTCCCCGCCTCCCCGTCTGCCCCGGCGTCAGCGCCTGGTGCCGCAGGACGGGCAGAACGCCGAACCGTCCGGCACCTCCTTGTGGCAGCCCGCGCACTCGGACGGCTGCGCGAGCCGGTACCCGCAGCCCGGACAGAACGGCGTGCCGTGCGTCTCCGCCGAGCACTGCGGGCACACCAGCTGCCGTCGCGCGTTCACGTCGAACTCCGCACCGGACTGCTGGCCGACGCTGTAGGCGCGCTCGGACACCATGTCGTTGAGGCCGCGCCGCTGCGCCACCATGGCCTCGGCGGCGGTGTCCGGGGCGCAGTTGTGGCACAGGCCCTGGCCCGGGTCGAAGCAGCGGCCGCACACGTAGGTGGTGCAGCGGGCGCAGCGGTTGAAGTGCGTCTGGGCGTTGGTGATCGCGCGCTGGAACGCGGCGTCGCGCGCGCTGCCCCAGGTGTGCCCGGCCAGGCCGTCGGCGGCGTTGCTGATGGTGTTGGCGTTGCCGCCGATGAGGTTCCAGGCGGCGCTGACGCCCTTGCCGATCCACCCGGCCACCTGGCCGGTGGTGAACGCCTCGAACGGCGAGCGCCAGGTGTCGGAGCAGCGGTAGCAGGAGAATTCGAACTGGAAGCCCGCGCCGGTGCCGTACTGCTCGCACATGTCGCGGTAGTTGCTGCTGAAGTAGATCTCGGAACTCACGTCGTCCCCGGAAACTGGTGGAGTGGCAGGTGGGTGGTCATCACGTCGACCGCGCCCGAAGCGACGTTCGCACGGACCGGGGCGGTTGCGCCAGGTCCCGCAGACCGGTTGCAGCACGACCAGGGCCGAACCGTGACATTCGCCGGCCCCGGGATACCTCCTGCTCAGGCCGCGGTCACAGCCCCGCCGCCGGGAGCAGCACCACGCGCGACGGGTCGAACCGCTCCCAGCCCGCCGGGCGGCCGCTGCGGGTGACCCGCAGGCGGCACCAGCGCTCGCCGCCCGCGTCCTGCCACCAGCCGCTGATCCGGCCGAGCCGCCAGGAGCCGTCCGGGAGGTGCACCTCGACCGGCTGGTACACCCACTGGACGTCCGGCCCGTCCGGCTCCCCGCCGTCCGCAGGACTGCGCCGACTCTCCACCACGGTTCCGCCTCCCGGCCCGGACGTGGCCGGCGGCCTCCCGGGTCGGGCGGCCACGCGACCAGGCGTGCAGCTCACCCGTCGAACTCTACAGGCGTGTAGAGCAGCGCGGGCGGGGTTCCGCGGACCCGGGCAGGCCTTAGGTTCTGTACGGCGGATCTTGTGACCGTCGCATGATCGGCTCGTTGTACTGGTCATGGGGCGGGGAGATCTGAGCAAGGACGAGTGGGACCGG
>NZ_JBHWGD010000230.1:0-4101 GCF_042733235.1 Kitasatospora sp. NPDC059722 | reverse complement strand
CCCGTGGGGGGCGGGCCGCCCGGGGCGCGGGCGGGTGGGCGCGGGGCGGGGGCCGCCCCCGGCCCGGACGACCGCGCGGCGGCCGAGCGCGCCGTCCGCGCCGCCTACCGCGCGGCCGGGCTGCCCGAGCCCGCCGGCGTCCGCTGGTACGGTTCGCCGCTCGCCGCCGCCGAGGCGGCGCTGGAGCTGCGGGAGGCCGGCGCGGTGAGCGTCCGCGAGGCCGTCCGCACCCGGGCCTGGGAGGAGGCCCGGAGGCGTGCTGTCGAGCGGGTCGGTGCGGCCGGCTGGGCGGCGCACTGGGCGCTCACCGGCGGCGAACTCGGCCCGGTCACCACCCCGCTCGCCGACCGCGTGCGCAACGCCGTCCTCGACCGGCTCGCCCCCGAGACCGATCCCGGCGCGCCGTCCGACGACGAACGGACGGCCCGTGCCCGGCGCACCACCGTCCGCCTCGCGCTGCTCGACGCCGTCCGCGGACCGCACGACGCGCCCTGGTTCGCCGCCTTCGAGGCCGCCGGGGCACTCGACGGCGCCGTCGCCCCGCTGGCCGAGGCCGCCCGCACGGCCGGCTGGTGGTGGCCCTACGAGGACGTCGTGCTGATCAGCGAGCGGCCCGTCGAGCTCCACCGCGACGAGGCCGGCCGCCTCGACCGCGCCGACGGCCCGGCCCTCGCCCACCCCGACGGCTTCGCCCTGTACGCCTGGCGCGGCATGCCCGTCCCCGCCGAGTTCCTGGCCGGCCTCGCCGACATCACCGTCGAGCGGATCCGCACCGAGGAGAACGCCGAGCTGCGCCGCGTCCTGCTGGAGCACTACGGCTACGACCGCTACCTCGCCGACGCCGGCGCCGAGCCGCTCCACCGCGACGAGACCGGCGTCCTGTGGCGGATCGTCATGCCCGGCGACGAGCCCGTCGTCATGGTCGAGGTCGTCAACTCCACGGCCGAGCCGGACGGCACCTTCCGCACCTACTGGCTGCGGGTGCCGCCCAGTACCCGCACCGCCCGGGCCGGGGTCGCGTGGACGTTCGGCATACCCGAGTCCGAGTACCACCCGCAGCGCGAGACCTGAGCCGCCCCGCCACCCCGCCGGACCAGCCCTTCTGGACCGCTCGTCTGGCCGCCGCCGGCGCGGCCCCGCGACCGGTCCCGTACGCCGACCTGACGGTCGAGTGCCTGGCGGCAGCCATTCGCCTGGCCGTCGACGACCGGACGCACCGCACGCGTGCGGAGGCGGCGGCCCGGCGCATGGCGAGCGAGCAGGGCGCGGCCCGCGTGGCCGAGGCGGTGGCGGCGCTCGTGGACGGGAGGCGATGAGCAGAGGCGCGGAGCGATCCGGCGATCCGGGGGGGGCAGCCGCAGCCGCCGGGCCGCCGGCTCAGGTCAGGGCACGCGGGCGATGAGCACCGGCTGGAAGAAGCCGGTCTCCTCCGGCGGGGCCCAGGTCGGGTCGATGAAGCCCGCCTCGGCGGCGAAGGCGGTCAACTGGGACTGGGTGAGCGCCCAGTAGGTGGAGCGGTGCACTTCGGTGCGCCACTCGCCGGTGGCGTCCGGGGCCATCCGGAAGAGCTCGAGGTCGTAGCGCTCGCCGTCCTCGTGCCAATGCCAGAGCTGGAAGATGACGGACCGCTGGCCGTCGCGTTCGGCGGTCTGGGGCGGCGTGGAGGTCGGGCGCCCGCGGCGCAGGTCGTCGTAGGGACGGGTGGTGAGGAGGAGCAGGCCGCCGCTGCGGAGGGTGCGGCGCATGTCGGTGAGGGCGGCGCGGACGTCGTCGGCGGTGAGGAGGTGCGGGAGCGCGTTGTCGGCGCACACGACGACGTCGAACGTGGCGTCGGGGAACGGGAGCCGGCGCATGTCGGCAGCGGCGGCGGGCAGCCGGAAACCGCGGCCGGCGGCCTCACGGGTGGCGCGTGCGGCGGCGGCCGGGCTGAGGTCGGTCCCGGTGACGTGATGGCCGCGGGCGGCGAGCCCGATCGCCTGGGTCCCGATGCCGCAGGCACAGTCGAGCACGGTGGCCGGGCGGTCGCCGAGCCGCTCGCGGACGAGGCCGTCCAGGGCGGCGCCCTGCCGGGCGACGGAGGCCTCCCAGTCCGGGTAGAGGAGGTGGTAGCCCGCCGCGAACTCGTCGTAGAACCGGCCGGTGGGGGATCGGCTCATCGACATGCGGGCTCCTCGGGCGGAGGCAGGCTCGAGTACCGGGCGCTGTTGGCGTTGAGGTGGGCGAGGTAGTACGTCCTGCCGTCGTGCTCCAGCTCCATCGGCGGCGGTTCCGGGACGGTGGCCAACGCTGCCGTGTAGTGGCCGTCGAGGCGGACCTCCAGGCGCGGGACGTTGTGGTGGGTCGCGAACTCCTCGGCCCGCTCGGCGGTCCACAGACCACGGGGCTCGCCGGGGCCCTGTCGGGTCAGCGCGCGCAGCAGGGCGGGGCTGAAGACCTCCTGGGACCGGAAGTTCTCCAGGTGGCGCATGTCGGTGACGAGCGTGACGTACCGCCGGCTGTTGTCCCGGTGCCGCCCGGCGACCACGACCTGGCCGCCGCCGAGGTCCCAGCGCGGCGGGGCGATCCACAGCTTGGCACCGGGCGCGAAGTGCTTCAGGCCGCGCTGGAGGTCCAGCCCGCCCCTGCCGTGGGTGGTTTGCCCGGCCACGTTGGCCACCACGCAGTGGCCGTACGGAGGTTCTTCGGGCTGCTGGTTCGACATGGGATCATCCTCTCCCGGTCGAGGGGCGGAGGACAGCGGTTTTGGACACGATCGAGTTGCCGGAGGGGTCCTGGTGGGACTGGGACGTGTTCTCCTGGCGGCCTGGGCGGTTGCGGCTGGCGGCCGGGTACGACCTGGGCTACCACCACGGGCTGGAGCTGGTGTTCGACGATCCCCTCTACGTCGCGTGCCCGGCGGACTTCCACGATCCGGTGTTCCGCGCACCGACGCCGGAGGAACTGCGGCTGGTCGAGCGGTGCTGCGGTGAGGTGCCGGCGGTCGTGGTCGCGTTCGAGGCGGACGCCGGCGGGGCGCAGGACGTGTCCGGGCTGATCGCGGCGGGCGGGTTGCGGATCGTGCCGGGGTTCGTGAGCAGGATCAGCGCGGCGGCGGGGGCCTGACGGCACGACCGGCTGGCCGGGCGGCGGCGTGCGGGCGAGGATACGGGCATGCGCACCTTCGAGGATCTGATCGCTGAGGCCGCAGCGGTGTCCGTGGACGGCTGGGACTTCTCCTGGCTCGACGGGCGGGCCACCGAGGAGCGGCCGTCCTGGGGTTACCAGCGCTTGCTGGGCGAGCGGCTGGCGCGGGTCGACGCGGCGCTCGACGTTCAGACGGGCGGCGGTGAGGTGCTGGCCGGGGCGGGGAACTTCCCGGCGGTGATGGTGGCCACCGAGTCGTGGCCGCCGAACGTGGCGCGGGCGACGAAGCTGCTGCACCCGCTCGGCGCCGTCGTCGTGTCCGACCCGGACGAGCCGCCGCTGCCGTTCGCGGACGGGGCGTTCGACCTGGTCAGCAGCCGGCACCCGGTGAAGGCGCACTGGGCGGAGATCGCCCGGGTGCTGCGGCCCGGCGGCACCTACCTCGCGCAGCACGTCGGCCCGGCCTCCGGTTTCGAGCTGGTCGAGTACTTCATCGGCCCGCAGCCCGAGGCGCGCAGGAGCCGCCGCCCCGAGGACGAGAGCGCCGCCGCGCGGGCCGCCGGGCTGGAGGTCGTGGACCTGCGCTCGGAGCGGCTGCGGATGGAGTTCTTCGACGTCGGCGCGGTGGTGTACTTCCTGCGCAAGGTGATCTGGATGGTCCCGGGCTTCACCGTCGAGGCGTACCACGAGCGCCTGCGCGAACTGGACGCGCTGATCCGCACGGACGGACCGTTCGTCGCGCACTCGGCCCGCTTCCTCATCGAGGCCCGGAAGGCCTGAGCCGGCAGGGCCCGAGCCCGGAAGGCTCGAACCCGCAGGGCCCGAACCCGCAGGGCCTGAGCCCGGAAGGCCTGAGCCCGCAAGGTCCGAGCCCGAGTGACCCCGAGCCCGGCGCCCCCGGTCCGTGGCCCGTGCCCCGCCGCCCGGCCCCCGCCGCAGCTTATGGCGTGGTGGTCGAGCTACCTTATGCTCCACATC
>NZ_JBHWGD010000229.1:0-4106 GCF_042733235.1 Kitasatospora sp. NPDC059722 | reverse complement strand
ATTCTGAACAACAAACCTCCTAAATAGAAAAGCAGACCTTTAAGATCTGCTCTTTTTTATTTGATTATGTAATTTTTAATTCCCGGATGCCAGTAAGCCATTACCTCAAACGCTCCATTTGCAACCTCATCATCTTCTTCCTCAATCTTGACCAGATCGCCATCCTCCGCATCACCAAGGTTCAACTCTTTATGTATCTCTTTTAAAATGCCGCCGTACCCAATCAATCTACGGGCAGCCAGCGCATCATCCAAGTAAAGCACCGTGTTCAGATTGTCTTCTGTCACCTTATTGCCGCGCACAACATCCGTATCCTTAACCGGATATTTAGAGATTTCGAGAACAGCTTTTTGCTCCATCATCGCTTCCCGCACTTCGTTTTCAATCTGTTCAGCGTCAATCTTGGCTTTACCTTTCACTCGACGAATATCGACAATTGGAGTGTAATCCAATTTCATCGCCTTTTTCCAAAGGCTCGTCCACTCCGCCTGCTTAATATAATTTTTCCCAAAATAATTTTTCCTTACTGGTATCAACACATGAAAATGCGGATGGTATGTATCTTCTTCATGATTTTTGGTAATCTCTAAAGCTCTGAAAAACCCAAGAACCGAGGTCTTTACTTTTTTGTACTGGAACAGTTTCCTAAAGCCTTCCATCATCTCAGAAATTTGTGGCTTCAGCCGTTCTCCCTTTACATTCCGAACCGTCAGCGTGAGAAAAATCCATCCGCAGCCATACTGCCGATTGGCTTCCTCTACGATCAACTTATTGTGATAAGCAATTTTTAACGACCTGCGCCACGCACACATCGGGCATAACCTCACTTTACAAAAATGGGCTTGATACAGTTTTAACTTGCCCGTCTCCGGGTCTCTCTTAAACGAAAGATACTCTGCACAACCAATTAGCTTTTCAGCCTTTTTGCCATAGTAAGGTGCCCCAATCTTACTCTCTAACGCTTCGTAATGCTCCGCCATGAGGTTCGTACGTCTCTTTTTCCCCTTCCAATCCCGCTTTTTACCTGTTGCGGTTTTGTCTTCGAGGATGCTATAATCGTTTTCAGATGAATAAATCAACAAAAAAACTCCTTCTGAGCTAGTTCTCTAGCATTCTATTATTTTGATTCGACACCTTAATAATAGCAGAAGGAGTTTTTACCTGTCAAAAAGCCGTTTAACCCTTGACACACAAGGCGTTGACCTGATTTTGAAAAATGATGTTGTTTCTATATAGTATCAAGATAAGAAAAGACCCGATTTCGGCTTCGCCAAAATCGAAAAAGACCGGCTGAAAACAGCCGGCTTTTTTAAAAGCTAAAACATGAAGATCAAAACCAATCTTCCCCCGTAGGGGGGAGATTTTTTTTGAAATTCAGTCTCCATACGACCAACGCAGCCTCCTCACATAATCAACGCATGATTTACTAGGAGTACGTATTGAACTTGGGGAAGAACTTTTCTAAAAAAAGATTTATAATTAATTTCGAGGTTTTTCTGTGTTTTTCTCACAACATAGTATACTAATAAACATATAGGCAGAAATCGCCTCAAAAAAGAAAGTGAGGTGAATACATATTGGAGATCAACATCCAAATAGAAAAGGACAAAATCGCTTTTGGATTCAAATCCAAAATGATCTTGCCCTTTCTAATAGCAATGACTAATCTTTATCTTTAACCACAGCTTTAGCTGGACCAAGAAAGTGGGCCAACACTTTCTTGGTCTTTTTATTGGTCTTATTTAAACCATTATTTTTTGTGTCAGCTGTTAAAATCATTATACATTTTTTTTGCCAAAATGGAAAAAAGCAAAAATGACAAAATAAAAAAAAACAGATCAATAACGATCTGTTTTCCATATCTTCAAGTTGAAAATCTCGATTCTTTATTCTTCATCATGTTGCATTCCTTGAAGCAACTGAAACCTCATCATGGTGCACGAAAGAATACCCCGCTCCAACCAACAGGCTTACAATAAGGACCGCTGAAAAAAGACCTTTAAACTTCATACAGGAAATCGCCCCTTTGAATTTGTCTTTGAGCGCACACCATCTCATTGTAAAAATATATAGAATCTTCCATGCGCTTATCCATAGTATAAAATTCTGCAGCGATTAAAGCTAGCTCTTCAAAATATGGATAGCCTTGTCCTGTTCTCAATGCCTCAAGGGCATTCATGACCTTTTGCCTGCTTCCAGTCTCAATAAATAATGCCTTTAGAACATTTAATAAATCCTGAAACAGACTATCGTTAAATTCTTCAGCTTGCTCCATTGCTTTTCCAAAGAATCCGCGTCCTTCAATCTTTTCATTGTTCCTAAAATGAATCAGAGCTAAATCATAATAAGCCTGGGTAATTTCCTTCGCTCCGCTTATTTTAGCTGCCTTTATAGCCTTGTGATAATAAGGTACAGCCGAAAAAAGGCTTCCCATCTGGTTATAACTATTCCCCATATTCAACAAAGCTTTTGCCTTTAAAGGAGAATGGTCCTCCATACTATCCAGCAAAAATAAAGCTTTTTTCATATGAGAAAGCGCTCTGTCATGAGTCCTCAAATCATCATAATTGCCGGCAATAACAAAATGACACTTGATTCGATGAATTTTATAAGTATCGTGCTTTTTATAAATGTCATATGCCTGTTGCACATAATACATAGATACATGTGTTTGTTTCATATGGTAAAAGACCTCAGCCATTTTAAAATAAAACTCAGCTTTCTCTATTTCATCCAAAACCCTCGAAAGCTTCTTCTCAGCCTTTTTGTATGACTGAATGGCTCTTATGTACTCACCAACAGAAAAATCGTACATCCCTTTAAAAAAGTAAGTGTAGTACTCCATCATTCCAGACAGTTTTTTACCTTTCCCCTCAATCTTTTTTAAATAATCACCTTTATTGATTTTTTTAGAGGGATCAGCTGGAAACAAATAATCAAGCATCATACGGTGTCTGAACTCGATCAGCTGATAATATATAAGCAAATCTTGATTTTCTTCCATTACATCAATCATCTGTTCAACTTCCGCTTTTACCTTTTCAGCGTTTCTAACATCGAATCGATTTATGTACATGTGCCACTCATTTATCTTTAGCCCCACATTCGCAGATGGAATAACTTCCATTCCGAGTAACTCCTCCCCTAATTTAATACTTTTTTTGTAAATGGTAGCACAGAAAAAGGTATTAAATCGGAGTTGCGGGCGCAGAATCAAAAATTTTCGGCAAGCCGAAAACGAAATTTTTATAATTTTCTATGAAAACCATGATAATTTTCATAAATCTGCTTTTACCCATGAAAAAAGAGCAAAAAAATAGCCCTTTCGTTATATCTAAAAGAGACCTCTACAATCCAAAAATCAAAAAACTGCTAAATTTCTTTTCACAAAATCCAAACACCTTAAAAAACCATTTACAGCCCTTTACAGCCTTTTGAATATCATCACGACTTTTTATTCGACTTTAAATCCAAAACCCCTCAGAAACGAATCTGAACACCCTCAGACACATCCTCACCATCTACAAACTTCCAAACACACAATATCTACTTACCTACACACCAAAACTCTCATCTCACACATTCCCCTCTTAACATTGACCTCTCTCCCTAATCACTCCCATCACATATTCACCCTATACACTTCACTATCTCACTATCTCACTACCTCCCGTTCCTCCCACATACAACCTCCCCACACACTCACATCTTTCTATCGTGCGTTCGTGGTCTTTATTCCTTGCGTAGCCTATAAGGGTCACGGGTTGAAACAAAGTAAAAAGCCGTGACCCTTATAGGCGAAGCTTGCCTAAATGTTGAACGACTCTCGGTTTTTCTGATGCTATTAGTGTTCGGGAGGAACGGGATTGGTGTTTAAAAATAAACCCTTTTTAAACCCGTAAAACAAGGCATTTTAAACACTTAAAACAGCTATAAAAAAAGACGGACTGTTTTTACAGTCCGCCTTTCTCTTTAAGCGCAAAAGCCGGCAAGCCAGAAGCACTTATTTTTATCATAGCACTAAGTTCTTTTCTTTTAACAGACAAGCAAAAAACTATAGTGTAAAAAATTTTTATACTATGGGCTTTGCCCAAACCCACCAACGG
>NZ_JBHWGD010000228.1:0-4122 GCF_042733235.1 Kitasatospora sp. NPDC059722 | reverse complement strand
GAACAGCGCCACCTCGACGGCGAACAGCCCGGCCTGGGCGTACTCCGTCCGGTTCAGCAGCTCCGCATCCGACCCCCACACCACGTCGCGCAACGCCGGATCCAGCTCCGCGCAGACGTCGTCGAAGGCCTCGGCGAACACCGGGAAACGGTCGTACAACTCCTGCCCCATGCCCAGCCGTTGCGAGCCCTGACCGGAGAACAGGAACGCCGTCGCCCCACCCGCCCGGGCGGACGAAGTGGCCGCGCCCGGGGCGAGTTCGCCCCGGCTCAGCGCCTCCAGCCCGGCCAGCAGTTCCTCCCGGTCCGCGCCGAGCAGCACCGCGCGGTGCTCCAGCGCGGGCCGGGTCGCGACGAGCGAGTGGGCGACGTCCAGTGCGCCGAGCTCCGGCCGCGCGCCGACGAAGGTCGCGAGCCGCTCGGCCTGCGTCCGCAGGGCCTCCGGCGTCGCCGCGGCGAGCAGCCACGGCAGCGTGCCCGACTCCCGCCCACCGGTGGACGGTTCGACCACCGGCTCGGGGCCCTGCTCGACGATCACGTGCGCGTTGGTCCCGCTGATCCCGAAGGCGGACACGCCCGCCCGGCGCGGACGGCCGGTGGCCGGCCAGTCCCGGGCCTCGGCCAGCAGCTCGACCGCGCCCTGCGACCACTCGACGTGCGGCGAGGGCCGGTCGATGTGCAGCGACTTCGGCAGCACGCCGTGCTGCATCGCCAGCACCATCTTGATCACGCCGGCCACACCGGCCGCCGCCTGCGCGTGCCCGATGTTCGACTTGATCGAGCCGAGCAGCAGCGGGAGTCCACGGTCCTGGCCGTAGGTGGCGAGGACCGCCTGCGCCTCGATCGGATCGCCCAGCGTGGTGCCGGTGCCGTGCGCCTCGACGGCGTCGACGTCCGCCGCCGACAGACCGGCGCTCGCCAGCGCCTGGCGGATCACCCGCTGCTGGGACGGACCGTTCGGCGCCGAGAAGCCGTTGCTCGCGCCGTCCTGGTTGACGGCCGTACCGCGGATCACCGCGAGCACCCGGTGACCGTTGCGCTCCGCGTCGGACAGCCGCTCGACGAGCAGCACCCCGACGCCCTCGGACCAGCCGACGCCGTCGGCCGCGCCGGCGAACGCCTTGCACCGGCCGTCCGCCGAGAGGCCCCGCTGCCGCGAGAACTCGATGAACATGCCCGGCGTCGACATCACGGTCGCGCCGCCCGCGAGGGCCAGCGAGCACTCGCCGGTGCGCAGCGCCTGGACCGCCAGGTGCAGGGCGACGAGCGAGGAGGAGCAGGCCGTGTCGACGGTCACCGCCGGGCCCTCCAGGCCCAGCGTGTAGGACACCCGGCCGGAGACGACGCTGCCGCCGCTGGTGCCGGAGGGGTTCGTGTTGAGGGCGTAGTCGTGGTACATGACGCCCGCGAAGACGCCGGTCCGGCTGCCGCGCAGGGACAGCGGGTCGATGCCCGCCCGCTCCAGCGCCTCCCACGAGGTCTCCAGGAGGAGCCGCTGCTGCGGGTCCATGTAGAGCGCCTCGCGCGGCGAGATCCCGAAGAAGCCGGGGTCGAAGTCGCCGGCGTCGTGCAGGAAGCTGCCGTGGCGGGTGTAGCTGTGGCCCTCCTTGCCAGGCTCGGGGTCGTAGAGGTGCTCGATGTCCCAGCCGCGGTCGGTCGGCAGTTCGGTGACGGTGTCGACGCCGTCCGCCAGCAGCCGCCACAGCTCCTCGGGCGTGGTCGCGCCGCCGGGGTAGCGGCAGGCCATCCCGACGATCGCGATCGGCTCGGCGTCCCTCGCCTCGACGGACTCCAGGCGCTGCTTCGTGCGCCGCAGGTCCGCGGTGACCTTCTTGAGGTAGTCGCGGAGCTTGTCCTCGGAGGTGCTGGCCATGGGTGGGAAACCTCGCAGTTCGGAAGGGTGGTACGGGCCGGCGTCTTACGGGGTCGCCTCAGGCGAGTCCGAGCTCGCGGTCGATCAGGTCGAACATCTCGTCGTCCGTGGTGGCGTCGAGCGCGTCGTCCGGCCCGTCGGCGGCCGCGGGCGACTCGGTGGCGTCGCCGTCGAGCCGCCACTGGAGGCTCTTGAGGCGGGCGAGGAGGCGGGTGCGGGAGTCGGCGTCCAGTTCGGTGGCGCCGAGCGCGCTCTCCAGCTCGTCGAGTTCGGCGAAGACGGGCCGGGCGGGCGCCGCGGTGCCGGCGGGTGCGCCGACCAGGTCGCGCAGGCGCCCGGCGAGGGCGGTGGGCGACGGGTGGTCGAAGATCGTCGTGGTGGGCAGCCGCAGGCCGAGTTCGGCGTTGAGGCGGTTGCGCAGCTCGACGGCGGTCAGGGAGGACATGCCGAGGTCGAGGAAGCCGCGCTCGGGTTCGACGGCCTCGGGCGAGCCGTGGCCGAGGACGGCGGCGAGGTGGCCGACGACGATGTCCAGCAGCAGCTTCTCCTGCTGGGCGGCGGCGAGGCCGGGCAGCCGGTCGAGCACGCCCCGGTCGCCGGTCGCCGCGCTCCCGGCCGGGCCGGCGGCCGTGCGCCGGGCGGCGGCGCGGCGGGGCGCGAGCTCGGCGAACAGCGGCGGTGCCCCGGCCGTGGCGAGGGCGTGCCGGTCGAGCCGGATCGGGGCGAGGTGCGGTCGGTCGACGCCGCTCGCGGCGTCGAGCAGGGCGAGGCCGTCCTCCTCGGTGAGGGGCGGGACGCCGGAGGCGTGGAGGCGGTGCAGGTCGGCTTCCGAGAGGGTCCCGGTCATACCGGCGGTGGGCATCCAGGCGCCCCAGCCCAGGGACTGGGCGGGCAGGCCCTGGTGGCGGCGCCAGTGCGCGAGGGAGTCCAGGTAGACGTTGGCCGCAGCGTAGTTGCCCTGACCGGCCGTACCCATCACACCCGAGATGGAGGAGAAGAGGACGAAGGCCGTGAGGTCCTGGTCCTTGGTCAGTTCGTGCAGGTTCCACGCGGCGTCGACCTTGGGACGGAGGACGGCCGACAGACGCTCGGGGGTCAGCGCGGTGACAATGCCGTCGTCCAGCACACCGGCCGCGTGCACGACACCCGTGATCGTCCGGCCGTCCAAAGCCTGCGCGAGCGCCTCGCGGTCGGCCGCGTCACAGGCCACGACCTCCGCGCGGGCACCCAGCCCTGCCAGCTCCTCCACCAGCTCGGACGCGCCACCACGGCGGCTCAGCAACAGCAGCTCCCGCACGCCGTGTTCGGTGACGAGATGCCGGGCGACGAGACGGCCCAGGCCGCCGGTGCCACCCGTGATCACCACGGTGCCCGTGCCCCAGCCCGTCGAGGGTTCACCGGGAGCCACCCGGGCCAGCCGGCCCACCCGGACGACGCCGTCGCGGACCACCACCTGCGGCTCGCCCACGGCGAGCACCGCGTCCAGCGGGAGCTCGCCGTCCGCATCCACGAGCACGAACCGGCCCGGGTTCTCCGACTCGGCCGCCCGTACCAGGCCCCACACGGCAGCACCGGCGAGGTCCGACACTCCGTCGACCGCACCCCGGGTGACGAACACCAGGCGCGCGTCCGCGAACCGCGGCTCCGCCAGCCACTCCTGCACCAGGCCCAGCGCCCACGCCGTCACCTCGTGCACCTGCTCGGGCGTCGAACCGCCCGCCACCGGGACCACCACGGCACCCGGCACGTCGTCGGTCAGGTCGGCGAACGACGGCACGTCCGCGCCCAGCGTCACCGCCGTCACGCGCTCACCCGCACGCGACGGCGCGGGCACCCACTCCAGCCGCAGCAGCGAGCCCGCCGCGGCCGCTCCCTGCACCACGGCGGCCGGCTCGGCCAGCGTCACGGCCTCGGCCGACAGCACCGGCTCCCCGGCGGCGTCCACGACGGCGAGCGCGAGCGTCTCCGCGCCCGTCCGCACGATCCGCGCACGCACCACGGACGCGCCCGAGGCGTGCAGCGACACCCCGGACCACGCGACCGGCACCAGCCCCTGGCCGTCCGCCCGCACCACGGCCGCCAGCAGCGCCGGGTGCACGCCGAACCCGGCGGCGTCGTCGGCCGCGTCGCCCGGCAGGGCCGCCTCGACGAAGGTCTCCTCGCCGCGCCGCCAGACCGACCGCAGCCCGTCGAAGGCCGGGCCGAGGTCCGCCTCCTCCCGGTTCCCGGTCTGGTCGGCGACGACCGAGC
>NZ_JBHWGD010000227.1:0-4242 GCF_042733235.1 Kitasatospora sp. NPDC059722 | reverse complement strand
TGTGTCGCTCGCCTCCCCCACCACCACACACACCCCCACAACCCCCAACCACCACCATTACAAAAACACCCACACCACCAACACCCCCACCCCCACCCCCCCCCCCCCCCCCCCCCTACCCCCGCCCGACCACCCCCCTTTGCCAAACCTTAACCACTCGATATTTGACACTCTGAAGTATCTCCCTGCATGGTTATTTCAGTTCATTCACTATGTACGGGAGGAAGCAACCGTGAGTGAGGCACCACAGCCCACCACCGCGGCCGAGAAGCAGAGCACCACCCGGGTCCTGCCGGCCCTCATCCTGGCGATGCTGTCGTTCAGCGTGGTGCAGACCGCGGTCGTCCCGATCCTGCCGTCGCTGGCCAAGGAACTGGACGTCTCCGGCTCCAACATCACCTGGCTGATGACCGCCAACCTGCTCTCCGCCGCCGTGCTGACTCCCCTCCTGGGCCGCTTCGGCGACCTCCGGGGCCGCAAGCCGATGCTGCTGATCTCGCTGGCCGGTCTGGTCGCCGGTTCGGCGCTCGCCGTCAGCACCCACTCGTTCAGCCTGCTGATCGTCGCCCGCGTCCTCCAGGGCGCCGGCGGTGGCGTGATGCCGCTGGCGATCAGCATCGTCCGCGACGAGCTGCCCAAGCAGAAGGTGACCGGCGGCGTCGCCGCCATCAGCGCCTCGATGGGCGTCGGCTCCGGCCTCGGCCTGGTGGCCACCGGTCTCCTGCTGGAGCACTGGAACTACAAGTCGATCTTCTGGATGGGCCTGGTCTTCGGCCTGATCGCGGTCGCCCTGGTCGCCTTCCGCGTCCCGTCCGACCCGGTGACCGACAAGGAGGGCGGCGCCGACCCGCTCGGCGCCCTCACCCTGGCCGGCTGGCTCTCCGCCCTGCTGGTCGCGGTCAGCCAGGGCAACCACTGGGGCTGGACCTCCACCAAGACCCTCGGCCTGTTCGCCGTCGCCGCCGTCGTGGCCCTGATCTGGGGCGTCATCGAGGTCAAGGTCAAGCACCCGCTGGTCGACCTGAGCATGATGTCCCGCCCCGCGGTCGCCTTCACCAACCTGGCCGGCCTGCTGATCGGCTTCGGCATGTACGGCTCGTTCATGGTGATCAGCAACTTCGCCCAGACCCCCGAGAAGCTGGCCCACTACGGCTTCACCGCCACCGTGCTGCACGCCGGCATCATGCTGCTGCCGTCCGCCATCGGCTCGATGGTGGCCGCTCCGGTCGGCGCCATGCTGATCGCCCGCCGCGGCCCGCGTCTGCCGCTGGTCCTCGGTGGCGTCCTCGGCGCCGTCGCGATGGCCTACCTGGCGCTGCGCCACAGCCACGAGGGCGACATCTACACCGCCTCCGCCATCTTCGGCCTCGGCATCGGCCTCGCCTTCGCCGCGATGCCGGCGTACATCAACGGCGCCGTCCCGGTCGAGCAGAGCGGCATCGCCAACGGCATGAACTCCGTGCTGCGCACCGTCGGTGGCGCGATCGGCACCGCCGTGATGACCGCCATCCTGACCGGCGACACCATGAAGCTCCCGATCAAGATCCCGGTGCTGCTGCCGACGCTGGACGCCTACAAGCACGCGTTCTGGACCACCGCCGTGGTCTGCATCATCGCCGGTGTCGTGCCGTTCCTGATCCGCACCGTCAAGTCCTCCGCCCCGGTCACCGCCTCCGGTGCCCAGGCCGGGCAGATCCCCAGCGACGAGCTGGTGAAGACCGACGCCTGACGAGGCGTCCGCCCCCGCGCTCAGGGACAGGGCGCGGGGGCCCGGACCTCACACGGTCGGGAGGGCATCGCGACCGCCCGAGGCCCGGTAACGGAATGCGGCCCCACCTGGTACTCCCCTTCCAGGTGGGGCCGCAACGCGTTCTCAGCCCTCCTCCTCGGCGCCCTCCTCGCCGTCATCCACGCCGTCATCCCCCACGTCCTCATCGGCACCCTCCTCGGCCCCGGCGCCGAACCGCCGGCCGCCCCAGTCCTCGCCCTCGACCAGCGGCAGCGGCCGGGCCGGCTCCAGGTCGGGGTCGTCCACCGAGAAGGTCCGCACCCGCCCCGGCCCGCTCCACGGCGTCTCGAACCGCACGGTCACCCGCCCGACGCCGCTGCCCTGCACCCACCCGGGCCCGTACTCCGCGTGGTGGACGTCCTGCCCGGGCATCCAGCGCCGCAGGGCGGGCTCCTCCGGCTCCTCCGCGGCCCCCGCGCCCTCCTCGCCGCCGTGTTCGAGCGCGGCCTCCTCCCGGACGGCCTGGGCGAACAGGTCCTCCTGGGTGTAGTCGGCGAGCTGCGAGACCCCGACGCCGAGCAGCCGCACGCCGCCCGTGATGTCCACCTGGGACGCCAGCCGGCGCGCCGTCTCGGTGATCACCGTCTCGTCGTCCGTCGGCCCGCGCAGCGTCTCCGACCGGGTGAGCGTCGAGAAGTCGAAGCGGCGGACCTTGAGCACCACCGTCCGCCCCGAGCGCCCCGCGGCCCGCAGCCGCCGCACGCACCGGGCGGCCAGCACCTCGACCTCGCGCAGCACGCGGTCCCGGTCGGCGAGGTCCACCTCGAAGGTGTCCTCCACCGAGACCGACTTGGCGTCCTGGTCGGCCACCACGGGCCGGTCGTCCAGCCCTATCGACATGGCGTAGATGCCGCTGCCGTGAGCCTTGCCGACCAGTTGGACGAGCTCCGCCTCGCCCGCGTCGGTGAGGTCGGCCACCGTGACCAGCCCGGCCCGCCGCAGCACCTGCTCGGTGGCCGGCCCGATCCCGGGCAGCGCCCGCACCGGCATCGGGCCGAGCACGGCCCGCTCCTGCCCGGGCTCGATCAGCACCAGCCCGTCCGGCTTGGCCCGCTCGGAGGCGATCTTCGCCATCAGCTTGGACCCGGCCGCGCCGACCGACCCGGTGACCCCGGTGTGCCGACGGATGTCGGCCCGCAGGTCCTCCCCGAGCGCCAGCACCAGCCGCTCCCCGGTCTGGTGGTCCGCCTCCCTCAGTGCCGGGCCGTACGGGCCGGCCTCCAGGTCGACGAACGCCTCGTCCAGGCTCAGCGGCTGCACCAGCGGCGACAGCTCCCGCAGCAGGCCCATGACGATGTCGCTGACCTGCCGGTAGGCCTCGAACCGCCCGGTCAGGAAGGCCGCGTTCGGGCACAGCCGGCGCGCCTGCGCCGTCGGCATCGCCGAGTGCACCCCGAACTTCCGCGCCTCGTACGACGCGGTGGAGACGACCCCGCGCCCGCCCACCCCGCCGACGATCACCGGCTTGCCGCGCAGGCTCGGCTTGGCCGCCTGCTCCACCGCCGCGAAGAAGGCGTCCATGTCGAGGTGGATGATGCTCGGCAGTGATCGCACGCGCCGATCATGCCGCACGGGTCCGACAGTGCGTGCGAACCCGGCCGCACCCCCGCCTCGCCCCGGCCGCGCCCCCTCCGATACCCCGCTCCGCTACCCCCTCCGCTACCTCTGGGCGGCCTGCGCCAGCGCCTTCGGGATCCCGTCCTCCTTGGGCCCGAGGAACACCGGGTCCGGCCGCATCCAGGCGCTCAGCGCCGCCTTGCCGGCCCCCGGGATCTCCCGCAGGCCGCCGTACAGCCACGTCACGTCGTGCAGCTCCGGCACCCCGACGGCGTACGACTCGATCCCGGCCGCCCGGCACAGCGCCAGCGCCCGCCGGACGTGGAAGTCCTGGCTCACCAGCACCGCGCGGTCCACCCCGAAGACGCGGTGCGCCCGGGTGCAGGAGTCCCACGTGGTGAAGCCCGCGTAGTCCCGGACCACCCGGTCCTGCGGGACGCCGTGGTCGACCAGGTAGCGGAACATCGCGTCGGGCTCGCTGTACTCCACCCGCCCGTTGTCGCCGGTCACCAGGATCGCCTGGACCTTCCCCTCCCGGTAGAGGTCCAGCGCCCCGACCAGGCGGTGCTCCAGATAGGGCGTCGGCTGTCCGCGGTCCAGCCCGGCCCCGAAGACGACCGCCACCGGCGCCGACGGAGCGGACTCCACCGTGCCCACCCGGTCCCCCGCCGTCAGCCACAGCCAGGACATCGGCGCCAGCGCCACCGCGCAGCAGAGGACGGCCAGTTGGTAGATCCTGCGCTGCGTCCGCCGCTGCCGCAGCCGGACGGCCCACTGCTCGGCCCGGCGCCGCAGCAGGCCCGCTATCCCGGAGCCGACGCTCACGTGCCCTCCCTAGATCGTTCCACCAGGCACCACGACGAGGCCGCGGGCCCGGACGGTTCCCCGTCCGGGCC
>NZ_JBHWGD010000226.1:0-4244 GCF_042733235.1 Kitasatospora sp. NPDC059722 | reverse complement strand
GGTACTGCAGGGGGGACCCTGTGGGAGAGTAGGACGCCGCCGAACAATCATTCCAAAAAGACCCACTCCCGATCGGGAGTGGGTCTTTTTGCGTTTCCGGTGATTTTCCGGAGAGGCTCAGTTGTCGTCCTCGCTGTCCTGGCCGTCCGGGGCCTGCGGGTTCACCTGGGCGTTCGCCGACGGTTGGGCTTGTGCCGGCGCCGGGGTTGGTGCCTGAGCCGGGGCCTGAGCTTGGGCCGGCGCCTGTGCCTGGGCCGGGGCCTGGGTGGGCGCCGCGGGCGCGGACGGCGCGGCCGTGCCCCACTTCGGCCGGCTGAGCCATTGACCGGCGCTGTTGGTGAGCCGGGCGACCCCGGTACCGTCCGGCTGCATGCTGTAGAGGTCGGCGGTCGCGCCTGCGGGGGCCTGGGCGAAGACGATCGACCGGCCGTCGGGTGCGTAGGAGGCGGCGCCGTAGTAGGCGTCGGAAGGGGCGGGAGTGAGGGCGGCGATGGCGCTCCCGTCGGGGTGGACGGTGTAGATGCCGCCGCCGGGCGCGTTCTCGGGGCCGGCCGGGTAGGTGGTGAAGAGGATCTGGCTGCCGTCCGGGGACCAGCTCGCGCGGTCGCCGGCGCGGAGCTCCCAGGGGGTGAGCTGACGCAGGCCCGTCCCGTCGGTGTTGACGACGTACACGGCCCGGGAGTTGGCGGGCTGTCCGCTCGCGCCGGTGCGGTACTCGAAGGCGAGGCGCTTGCCGTCGGGGGACCAGCTGGGGTTCCCGACCTCGCCGGAGTACGGCTTGTCGTTGGTGAGGAAGGTGAGGCGCTGGACGTTGGTGCCGTCCGGGGCCATCAGGTAGAGGTCGGAGTACTGGATCTGGGTGGTGTTGTTGCCGGCCGGGTTGACGGCGCCCCAGGAGCGGCTGAACGCGAGCTGCGTGCCGTCGGGGGAGTAGGCGGGGGCGCGTTCGTCCTCGTTGCTGCAGTCGGCGGTGCCGTTCTCGCAGAGCTGGCCGATCTGGTGCTCGCCGTCGCCGCTCGCGGCGACCGTCCAGAGCCGGGCGGTGCCGGTCTGCGGGTCGGTGCGGTCGAAGGTGATGGTGCTGCCGTCGGGGGACCAGTCGGGACGGTCGTCGCGGGCGCGGGCGGGCGGTTGGGTGACCTGGTGTTCGCCGCTCCCGTCGGGGCCGACGGTGACGATGGCGCTGGTGGTGCGGCCGGGGTCGACGAACGCCCGGCCGGCGATCAGGCCGTTGTGCGCCGCCACCGCGGCGGCGCCGGTGGCACCGGCCGCGGCGCCGACGACGCCGGGGGTGGGGGAGGCGGTCGTCGGCTCGGGCGTGGCGGTGGGGCTCTCGGGCCGGATCTCGGAGAGCGGGATCTCGCCGGGCTCGGCTCCGCAGCCGGCGAGCAGGGTGCCCAGCAGCAGAAGGCCCGCACCGGCGCTTGCGCGGGTGCGGGCCCTGGTCGTGGCTGACTGCCCTGTGCCGGTCATCCGCGTCATCTCCGTCTCCGGCCTCGCGGCCGCTCCGACTCTCGCTCCGTCGCCGATTCAGGACGAAGGCCCCCGAACGGGTCTGTCACTGTGTCAGACGGGAGGTGTCGGCGGCCGGGCGACACGCGTCGGAGCGCGTTCGCTCGGCCACACGGAGTAATGGCGGAATGGGGGTGGCAGGCAGGGGAGGCGACGGACCCGGGCGGTGAAGGGCCGGGGACCGGTCGGCGGGCTCAGCCCTTGGCGGCGCGGCGCTCGGCCTTGGCGAGGGCCTCCGCCTCGTCCTCGGCCTCGGCGACCTCCAGGGTGGGCGCGGTGCCGCCCAGCTGGGCCGGCAGCCACCAGGTGTCGTCCGGGCCGGAGGGCTTGCCGGGGTACTCGCGCTGGGCGCGGTCGAGCATCTCGCTCATCGCGGCGCGCAGTCTCCGGGTGACCATGACCGGCTTGTCGCCGGCGGTGAGGTGGATCGGCTCGCCGATCATGATGGTGACCGGGACGTGCCGCTTGGTCAGGGTCTTCGGGCGGCCCTTGGTCCAGAGCTGCTGGGTGCCCCACAGGACGACGGGCAGCAGCGGGGTGCCGGAGTCGGCGGCCATGCGGGCGGCGCCGGTCTTGAACTTCTTCAGCATGAACGAGCGGCTGATGGTCGCCTCGGGGAACACCCCGACGACCTCGCCGGCCTTGAGGGCGCGCACCGCGGCCTCGTACGCGGGCTGGCCGTCGGTCCGGTCGACCGGGATGTGCTTCATGCCGCGCATCAGCGGGCCGGAGACGCCGTGCTTGAAGACGTCGTCCTTGGCCATGAAGCGGGTCTTGCGCTTGCCGCCGCGGTAGGCGCCGAGGCCGGCGAAGAGGAAGTCGAGGTAGCTGATGTGGTTGCTGACCAGCACGGCTCCGCCCTTGGCGGGGATGTGCTCGGCACCCACGATCTTGATGCGCACGTCGAGCGCGCGGAAGGCGGTGAGTGCGGCGCCGATCACCGGCGGGTAGACGAACTCTGCCACGGTCAGTCCTGACTTCCACGGGCCGGGGCCCGGTACGGCGGGGACCCGCGCCGTTGCGCGGGGGCCGACCGGAGCACGGCACGCCGCGGCGGTCACGGGTGATACACGGAGATGATCCCCCGAACGAGTGCCTGCTGTCACCTGAGGCGTGCCGTCAAGCGGATATTCACCGTGTGATATCGGTGATGAATCCAGGTGGGAACTTTTCCCGGTCGGGTCAGGCCACGACGTCGGGGCGGCCCTGGGCACGGCGGATCAGCAGGTACATCTCGCAGCCGAGGCAGTAGCCGAACGCGGCGTTGAGGAAGGTCGCGGCCAGGGCGAACGCGGTGGTGAGCAGGCCGAGCCAGGGGACGGCGCTGAGGAAGCCGAGGCTGCCGACGGCGGCGAAGACCAGGCCCACGCCCTGGGCGAAGCGCGGCGGGCGCTCGTCCTCGGTCGCGGTGGGCGGCGCCAGGTGGGGGCGGACGAAGGTGCGGTAGAGCCAGCCGTAGGGGGAGAGACGCAGGCCGCCGAACGCGGGGAGTGCGAAGACGGCGGCCTGGAGGGCGAGGAGCGAGCCGCTGCCGGTGATCAGCACGGCGGCGAGGACGATCGCGCTGAGCGCGGCGGAGAAGCGGGGGCCGCGGGGGTCTATCTGCACAGGGGCTCCGGGAGGGTCGCGACGGGCGGCGGCGGGGGGCGCGTGCGGGCGGCGCGTCAGCGACGGTGACAGCGGGAGGCGGTGGCCCGGCCCAGGGCGACGTGGCGGCGGGAGGTCGGTATCGGCGGCTGCGAAGGGCGGTCGGAATCCACTCGCCGATGCTACGCGGGCCGAGCGTCGGCGGGCGACCTGTCTATGACAATCCGCTTTTGGGATGAGCATGAGACTGCCGCAGACTGGGGGCGGGCGGGTCCTTTGGCTGTGCGTCACCGGGTTGCCGGTGGCGGTGGTGGGGCGCGAGCTGCTGCTGGTGAAGGTGCGACGGGAGGTCGAAGGTGTCCACCGAGAACGGGACGGTCCGGCTGTCGGAGGCGGAGCTGGGCGGGGCGCTGGGGGAGCGGGCAACGCTCGTCCAGTTCTCGACGGCGTTCTGCCAGCCCTGCCGGGCGACCCGGCGGGTGCTCGCGGAGGTGGCCGGCATGGTCGACGGCGTCGCGCACGTCGAGGTGGACGCGGAGGAACGGCTGGAGCTGGTGCGCCGGCTGGAGATCCTGCGGACGCCGACCGTGCTCGTCCTGGACGCCGGTGGGCGCGTGGTGCGACGGGCAGCCGGGATGCCGCGCAAGGCGGACGTGATCGCGGCGCTCGGGCGGGTGGTCTGAGCACGTGACGGCGAACAGGTGACAGATAACAGATGACGAAATCTGTTATCTGTCACCTGTCATCTGTTCGCCGTCGTCGGTTCGTCGTTGGCGCCGGGAATCCCGCCGCGGATGTGCCGCCCCGTCGGGTGGTGTCGGGGGCGGGCTGGGGCAGGATGGGCGCAGGCGGTGGTGCAGCCCTCCCGGCGTAAGCTACTGGCCAGTAGTGACCACTGGGCTACCGGCGAGTATGCTGCCAGGAAGTTCCGGACCGGCACGGGAAATCCGCTGCCCGGAGCAGGTGCGAACCATGTTCGCACCGGCTTGCACAGCCGCAGCCGCCGGACGAGACCAGTACAGGAGACAGGCCGTGAGCTTGAGGATCGTTGTCTGTGTGAAGCACGTGCCGGACGCGACGGGTGACCGTCGTTTCGCGGACGACCACACCACCGACCGGGAGGGCGTGGACGGCCTCCTGTCGGA
>NZ_JBHWGD010000225.1:0-4246 GCF_042733235.1 Kitasatospora sp. NPDC059722 | reverse complement strand
CTTCTTCGGCATGAGCCCGCGCGAGGCGCTGGCCACCGACGCCCAGCAGCGCCTGCTGCTGGAGGCCTGCTGGGAGGCGGTCGAGCGGGCCGGGATCGACCCGGTGTCGCTGCGCGGCAGCCGCACCGGCGTGTTCGCCGGCGTGATGTACAACGACTACTCCGCGCTGCTCGCGGGCGGGCGCTTCGAGGGCCACCAGGGCAGCGGCACCTCGCCCAGCATCGCCTCCGGCCGGGTGTCCTACACGCTCGGCCTGGAGGGCCCGGCCGTCACCGTCGACACCGCGTGCTCGTCGTCGCTGGTCGCCATGCACTGGGCCATGCAGGCCCTGCGCGCCGGCGAGTGCACCCTCGCCCTGGCCGGCGGCGTCACCGTGATGTCCACCCCGACCTCGCTGATCGAGTTCTCCCGCCAGCGCGGCCTCGCCCCGGACGGGCGCTGCAAGGCGTTCTCCGACCGGGCCGACGGCGTCGGCTGGTCGGAGGGCGTCGGCGTGATCGCGCTGGAGCGCCTCTCGGACGCGCGCCGCAACGGGCACCAGGTGCTCGCCGTCGTGCGCGGCTCCGCCGTCAACCAGGACGGCGCCTCCAACGGGCTCACCGCCCCCAACGGGCCGTCCCAGCAGCGCGTCATCCGCCAGGCCCTGGCCACCGCCGGGCTCGCCACGGCCGACGTCGACGTCGTCGAGGCGCACGGCACCGGCACCTCCCTGGGGGACCCGATCGAGGCCCAGGCGCTGCTCGCCACCTACGGGCAGGACCGCGAACTTCCGCTGCTGCTCGGCTCGGTGAAGTCCAACCTCGGCCACACCCAGGCCGCCGCGGGCGTCGCGGGCGTGATCAAGATGGTGCTGGCGATGCGGCACGGCGTCGTGCCCCGCACACTGCACGCGGCCGAGCCGTCCTCCCACGTGGACTGGGACGAGGGCGCGGTGGAGCTGCTGACCGAGGAGGCGGGCTGGCCGGAGACCGGCCGCCCGCGCCGGGCCGGCGTGTCTTCCTTCGGCTTCAGCGGCACCAACGCCCACGTCATCCTCGAACAGGCCCCGGCCGTCGCCTCGCGGGACACCGTTCCCGCCGCGGCGGAGCCCGTCCTGCTCTGGCCGCTGGCCGGCCGCAGCCCGGCCGCGCTGCGCGACCAGGCCGCCCGCCTGCGGGCGTTCGCCACCGCGGACCCTGCGGCGAGCCCGGCCGACCTCGGCCTCTCGCTCGCCACCACCCGCTCCGGCTTCGACCACCGCGCGGTGGCCGTCGGCGCCGACCGCGACGAACTGCTCGCCGCCCTGGCCGCCCTCGCCGCGGGCGAGTCCGTCGCCGGGCTGGTCGCGGGCGAGGCCGGCGCCGGCAAGCTCGCCGTGCTGTTCGCCGGCCAGGGCGCCCAGCGCCTCGGCACCGGACGCGAACTCGCCGAGCGCTACCCGGTGTTCGCCGAGGCACTGGACGAGGTGCTGGGCGAGTTCGGCCCCCGGCTGGAGCGCCCGCTGCGCGAGGTCCTCCACGGTGACGACGAGGAGCTGCTGAACCGCACCGGCTGGGCGCAGCCCGCGATCTTCGCCGTCGAGGTCGCGCTGTTCCGCCTGGTCGCCTCGCTCGGCGTGCGCGCCGACGTGCTGCTCGGCCACTCCGTCGGCGGGATCGCCGCCGCGCACTGCGCCGGGGTGCTGTCGCTCGCCGACGCCTGCGCGCTCGTGGCCGCCCGGGCCCGGCTCATGGACGCGCTGCCCGAGGGCGGTGCCATGGTCTCCGTCGAGGCCACCGAGGACGAGGTGCTGCCGCGCCTGGTGCCCGGCGTGTCCGTCGCGGCCGTCAACGGGCCGCGGGCCGTGGTGGTCTCCGGCCTGGAGGACGAAGTCCTGCGCATCGCCGGGGAGTTCGCGGCCGAGGGCCGCCGGACGAAGCGGCTGCGCGTCTCGCACGCCTTCCACTCGCCGCTGATGGAGCCGATGCTGGAGGAGTTCCGGCGCACCGTCGCGGAGCTGGAGTTCCGCGCCCCGGCCATCCCGCTGGTCTCCGACAGCACCGGCGAGCTCGCCACCGAGGCGGAGCTGTGCTCGCCCGAGTACTGGGTCGAGCACGTCCGCCGGGCCGTCCGCTTCGCCGACGGCGTCCGCGCCGCCCGCGCGGCCGGCGCCGCCACCTTCCTCGAACTCGGCCCGGACGGCGTGCTGTCCGCGCTCGCCGAGGAGGTCCTGGCCGAGACCGAACCGATCGAGCACGGCGCCGTGTCCGCCGTCCCGCTGCTGCGCGCCGGCCGCCCCGAGGAGCGGACCGCCGCCCTCGCCCTCGCCGCGCTCCACGTGCGCGGCCACGCCCTGGACTGGGCCGCGCTGTACGCGGGCACCGGCGCCCGCCGCACCGGCCTGCCCACGTACGCCTTCCAGCACGAGCGCTACTGGCCCGAGGCCGAGCCCGAGGCGGCCGCCCCGGTCGCCGACCCGGCCGACTCCGCGCTGTGGGGCGCCGTCGAGCGCGGCAGCGCCGCCGAACTCGCCGGCCTGCTCGGCCTGCGCGACGAACAGCACGCCGGCCTCTACGCCCTCCTGCCCGCCCTCGCCGACTGGCGCCGCACCCGGCACGAGAAGGCCCAGCTCGACGCCGCCCGCTACCGCGTCCACTGGCGGCCCGTCCGCCCGGCGGCCGCGCCCGTGCTGGACGGCACCTGGCTGGTCGTCACCACCGAGGCCGTCGACGACGCCGAACTCCTCGACGCCCTGCGCGGCCACGGCGCCCGCCTGGAGCGCCTGGCGCTCGGCGAGGACTGCCGCGACCGCGCCGAACTCGCCCGCCGCATCGCGGACTTCGGCGAGCTCAGCGGCATCCTGTCGCTCGTCGCGCTGGCCGACCGGCCCGTCCCCGGACCCGGCCTGCCGGAGGGCGTCGCGCTCGGCGTCGTCCTCGCCCAGGCCCTCGGCGACCTGCGCTCCGCCGCGCCGCTGTGGACCGTCACCCGCGGCGCCGTCTCCACCGGGCCCGCCGACCCGCTGACCAACCCCGTCCAGGCCGCCGCGTGGGGTCTCGGCCGGGTCGCCGCCCTGGAGCGCCCGCAGGCGCCGGGCGGGCTGGTCGACCTGCCGCCGGTGCTGGACGCGCCGACCGTGCAGGGCCTCGTCGGTGTCCTGGCAAGCAGTCAAGAGGTGCAGCGCGAAGCGCTTCCCAAGAAGGGTGGTGGCGGGCGAGGGGCAGGCCGAGGGGGAGAGGACCAGGTCGCGCTGCGCGGCAGCGCCGCCTACGGCCGCCGCCTGGTGCGGCACGCCGTCGAGGAGCTGCCCCGCGCCGAGGAGTTCACCGCCGACGGCACCGTCCTCGTCACCGGCGGCACCGGCGCGCTCGGTGCCGAGGTCGCCCGCTGGCTGGCCCGCAGCGGCGCCCGGCACCTCGTGCTCACCGGCCGCCGCGGCCCGGACGCCCCCGGCGCCGCCGAACTCGTCGCCGAACTCGCCGAGCACGGCGCCACCGCGGCCGTCGTCGCCTGCGACGTCGCCGACCGCGACGCGCTCGCCGCCGTCCTCGCCGCCGTCCCGGCCGAGCACCCGCTGACCGGCGTCGTGCACGCCGCCGGCGTCGGCCAGGCCGCCCCGCTCTCGGACACCCCGGTCACCGAGGTCGCCGCGCTCACCGCCGCCAAGCTCCACGGCGCCGCCCACCTCGACACCCTCCTCGCCGACCACGACCTGGACTTCTTCGTCCTGTTCTCCTCCGTCGCCGGCATCTGGGGCAGCGCCGGCCAGAGCGCCTACGCCGCCGCCAACGCCTACCTCGACGCCCTCGCCGAGAACCGCCGCGCCCGCGGCCTGACCGCCACCTCGATCGCCTGGGGCCCGTGGGCCGGCGCCGGCATGGCCGCCCACGAGGCCGTCTCCGACGGCCTGCGCCGCCAGGGCCTGCGCTTCCTCGCCCCGGAGACCGCGCTCACCGAGCTGCGCCGCGCGATCGTCCACGAGGACGTCGCCGTGACCGTCGCGGACGTCGACTGGGAGCGCTACGCCCCCGTCTTCACCGCCGCCCGGCCGAGCGTCCTGTTCGACGAGCTGCCCGAGGTCCGCGCCCTCGCCCGCGGCGCCGCCGCCGACGCCGGGGCCGCCTCCGGCCTCGTCCGCCGCCTGCGCGGCCTCTCCGCGGCCGAGCGCGACCGCCGGCTCGTCGCCCCGGGGCGCCGCGCGGCCGTCGCCCGGCAACCACGCCCGCGGGCGCGCCCGGGGGGTCGCCGGCCCGGCCGGCGGCCTGCTCGGCGCCCTGCTGTTCGGTGG
>NZ_JBHWGD010000224.1:0-4272 GCF_042733235.1 Kitasatospora sp. NPDC059722 | reverse complement strand
CCCCACGGCATGGCCGCCACCCTCACCACCACCGACCTCGCCCGCCTCGCCCGCACCGGCATCACCCCCCTCACCACCACCGAAGCCCTCACCCACTTCGACACGGCACTGCGATCCGGCCGGTCGCCGCTCGTGGCGGCCCGGTTCGCGACCGCAGCACTGGCCGCCTCGGACACCCCGGTGCCGGCGCCCCTGCGTTCGCTGGTGCGGACCTCGCCGCGCCGGGTCGCGGCAGGCACCTCGGACCAGGGCCAGGGCCCGGCCCTGAGCGAGCGGCTGGCCCTCGCCCCGGCCGCCGAGGCGGACCGCATGCTGCTCGACCTGGTGCGGACCACCACGGCCACGGTGCTCGGCCACCCCGACGCGAACTCCGTCGCGGAAGGCCGCGCCTTCACCGATCTGGGCTTCGACTCGCTGGCGGCGGTCGACCTGCGCAACCGGCTCGCCAGGGCCACCGGCCTCCGGCTGCCCACCACGCTGGTCTTCGACCACCCGACCCCGGCGTCACTCGCCGACCTCCTGCGGACCGAGCTCCTGGGCGAGCGGGCCGACCGACCGGCCGTCGCCGTCGCCAACGGCACGACCGCCGCGACCGACACCGACCCGATCGCCATCGTCGCGATGGCCTGCCGCTTCCCCGGCGACGTGAGCTCACCCGAGGACCTGTGGCGCCTGGTGGTCGACGGCGTCGACGCGGTCTCCGGCTTCCCCACGGACCGCGGCTGGGACCTGGAGCGCCTGTACGATCCGGACGCCGAGCGGCCCGGCACGTCGTACACCCGCGCGGGCGGGTTCCTGCACGACGCCGACCGGTTCGACCCCGACTTCTTCGGCATCAGCCCCCGCGAGGCGCTCACCACCGACCCGCAGCAGCGCCTGCTGTTGGAGGTCGCCTGGGAGGCCTTCGAACGGGCCGGCATCGACCCGGCCGTCCTGCGCGGCTCGCGCACCGGCGTCTTCGCCGGCGTCATGTACAACGACTACGGCGCCCGGCTGCACCAGGCCCCGCAGGCTCCGGACGGCTACGAGGGCTACCTGGTGAGCGGCAGCGCCGGCAGCGTGGCCTCGGGCCGGGTGGCGTACACCTTCGGGCTGGAGGGCCCGGCGGTCACCGTCGACACCGCGTGCTCCTCCTCGCTCGTCGCCCTGCACCTCGCCGCCCAGTCCCTGCGGCAGGGCGAGTGCGACCTCGCACTCGCCGGCGGGGTGACGGTGATGGCGAGCCCGGCGACCTTCGTCGAGTTCAGCCGGCAGCGCGGACTGTCCGCCGACGGCCGCTGCAAGCCGTTCGCCGCGGCGGCCGACGGCACCGGCTGGGGCGAGGGCGCGGGCCTGCTGCTCGTCGAGCGCCTCTCCGACGCCCGCCGCAACGGCCACCGGGTCCTGGCCGTCCTGCGCGGATCCGCCGTCAACCAGGACGGCGCCTCCAACGGCCTGACCGCCCCGAACGGCCCCTCGCAGCAGCGCGTCATCCACCAGGCCCTCCACCAGGCCGCACTCACCGCCGCCGACATCGACGCGGTCGAGGCCCACGGCACCGGCACCCGCCTCGGCGACCCCATCGAAGCCCAGGCGCTCCTCGCCACCTACGGACAGGACCGGCCCGCCGAACACCCCCTCCTGCTCGGCTCCCTGAAGTCCAACATCGGCCACACCCAGGCCGCCGCAGGAGTCGCCGGCGTCATCAAGATGGTCCAGGCGATGCGCCACGGCATCCTGCCCAGGAGCCTGCACATCGACGAACCCACCCCGCACGTCGACTGGACCACCGGCGCCGTCGAACTCCTCACCGACAACACCGCATGGCCCGCACACGACCGCCCCCGCCGCGCCGCCGTCTCCTCCTTCGGCATCAGCGGCACCAACGCCCACGTCATCCTCGAACAGGCGCCCGCCCTGGCCGAGGCCCCGACCACCGAGCCGGTGGAACCGCCGGCCCGGCCGGTGCCGTGGCTGCTCTCGGGGCACACCCCCGAGGCTCTCCGGGCCGGGGCCGACCGGCTGGCCCGCCACCTCGCCGAGCGGCCGGCGGAGCCGCTCGCCGGCATCGCCCACACCCTCGCCACCGCGCGTACTCCGCAGGCCCACCGCGCCTGGTTCGTCGCGGAGGAACGGACGGAGGTCCTGGACGCCCTCGGCGTGCTCGCCACCGGGCAGAGCGCCGGCACACCTGCGCAGGCCGCACCGCGCATCGCGTTCCTGTTCACCGGACAGGGCAGCCAGCGCGCCGGCATGGGCCGCGAACTCCACGCCGCCCACCCCGAATTCGCCGCCGCCTTCGACGCCGCCTGCGCCGCCCTCGACCCCCACCTCGACCACCCGCTGCGCGACATCGTCTTCGCCGACGAGGGCACCCCCGAAGCCGCACTCCTCCACCAGACCCGCTACACCCAACCCGCCCTCTTCGCCCTCGAAACCGCCCTCCACCGCCTACTGGAGCACTGGGGCGTGCGCCCGGACGCGGTGCTCGGCCACTCCATCGGCTCGATCGCGGCCGCCCACGCGGCCGGCGTCCTGTCGCTGCCCGACGCGGCCGCCCTCGTGGCCGCCCGCGGCAGGCTCATGCAGGAGCTGCCTCCCGGTGGCGCCATGGTCGCCCTGTCCCTGGACGAGGAGACCACCGCCGGGCTGCTCACCGGCCTCGACGGGGCCGCGGGGACGGCCGCGCTCAACGGCCCGCGGGCGACGGTCGTCTCGGGCACCGAGGACGCCGTGCGGGAGGTCGCGGCCCGGGCCACCGAGCTGGGCGCCAAGGTCCGTCGGCTGACCGTCAGTCACGCCTTCCACTCACCGCTGATGGAACCGATGCTGGACGACTTCCGCAAGGTCGTGGCAGGACTCGACTTCCACGCACCGCGCATCCCGGTGGTGTCCGACCTGACCGGCCGGATCGCCACCGCCGAGGAGCTCGCCTCGCCCGAGCACTGGGTCCGGCACGTCCGCGACACCGTCCGCTTCGCCGACGGACTGCGCGCCCTGGACGACGACGGCATCGGCGGCTACCTCGAACTCGGCCCGGACGCGGTGCTCGCCACCATGGCGGCCGACACCCTCCCGGACGCGCTCCTGCTCCCCGCGCTGCGGCGCGACCGCCCGGAGCTGCGCACCCTCCCGCAGGCGCTCGCCGCCCTGCACACGGCAGGTGCCCCGGTCGACTGGGCCGCGTACTTCGCCCACCACGACGGGTACCGGCCGGAGCTTCCCACCTACCCCTTCCAGCGCGACCGCTACTGGCTCGACGTCCCGCAGGCGCCCACCGGCGACCTCGGCCGGGCCGGCCTGGGCACCGCGGACCACCCGCTGCTCGGGGCCGCCGTCGAGCTCGCCGACGGTTCGGGTACCGTCCACACGGGCCTGCTGTCCCTGCGCACCCAGCCCTGGCTCGCGGACCACCGGATCCTCGGCTCCGCGCTCCTCCCCGGCACCGCGCTCCTCGAACTCGCGCTGCACGCCGGCCTGCGGGCCGGCAGCCCGACCGTGACGGAACTGACCCTGCACGCCCCCCTGGCGGTCCCGGAGGAGGGCGCCGTCCAGATCCAGCTGACCGTCGGCGCATCCGACGAGGAAGGCGGACGCTCCGTCACGATCCACTCCCGCGAGGACGGCGCCGAGGCGCCGTGGACGATGCACGCCTCCGGTGCACTGACGGCCGCCGCACCTCCTGCGCCCGACCCGGAGCCCTGGCCGCCGGCCGACGCCGAACCGGTCGACGTGGCCGACGCGTACGAGACGCTGGCGGCGTCCGGGTACGCCTACGGACCGCTCTTCCAGGGGCTGCGAGCGGCCTGGCGGAACGGCGACACCTGGCACGCCGAGGTCGCACTGGCCGAGGAACTCACCGACCGGGTGGGCGAGTTCTCGGTCCACCCGGTACTGCTCGACGCCGCGCTGCACCCCCTGGCACTGGCCGGCTCGGACGGCTCGGACGGCTCGGGCGGCCTGCGGGTGCCGTTCTCCTGGAGCGGGGTCCGGCTGCACACCACCGGCGCGACCGCGCTGCGCGTCCAACTGACCCCCACGGGAACCGACCGCGTCGCCCTCCTGCTGACGGACGCCGGCGGCTCACCGGTGCTCTCGGTCGACACCCTCGCGGTGCGCGAGACCGACCCGGCCCGGCTGGCCACCACCCGCCGGGCGGCGGACTCCCTGCTCCAGCTCGACTGGGTTCCGCTCGCGGCGTCCGGTGGGGGTTCGGGTCATGCCGACACCCCGGAACCGGTGATCGTCCACCTCGACACCGACACCACCCCCGAGGACACCGCACTCCACGCC
>NZ_JBHWGD010000223.1:0-4288 GCF_042733235.1 Kitasatospora sp. NPDC059722 | reverse complement strand
TATTTATAACGCGCACTCAGATAAATACTGTTTAAAGGTTGTCGGCTTCTTCCTATTTCTATAAGAGTCAGGTCAGCCTCAGCAGGAGCAGTGAGGTGAGGCCGGCGGCGGCGTCCGCTCCGTCGGTGAGCACGGCGACGCCGCCCGCGAGGCTGCGCGCGCCGGGGGAGCCCTCGCGGTGGCGGACGGACTCGCCCGGCCGGGGCAGTTCGTCGAGCGCGGCCTGGAGCCGCAGGACGGACTCGGCGGCGGCGCGGTGCAACCGCTGGGTGCCGCCCCGTCCGGTCCGGTCGGCGGTCGCCTCGGGCGGCAGGACGTCGACGGTGACGAACTCGGCGAGCCGGGGGACGGCGAAGGCGGCGAGCTCGGCGCAGGTGGTGTCGACGTCGAGGGTGGTGCCGATGCGCTCGGCGGCGGCGTCGAGGAGGGCGAGCCGCGCGCGGGCCCGTTCGAGCTCGTGCAGTTGTTCGCGGGCCGGTCCGGGGTCGTCGAGGACGACCACGACGACGCCGGCGGTCCGTCCGGCGCGCTCCAGCGGCCGGTAGCGCACGCGCAGGCCGGGCGGGACGGGCGCGCCCGGGGCGTCGGGGCCGCCGGTGACCTGTTCGCGGTCGCGGCCGTCGGCCAGCACGCGGCGCAGGGCGGCGGTGGCGCCCGCGAAGGCGGTGGCGTGGGCGGGGTGGCCGAGCAGGTCGGCGGGGTGCAGGCCGGTGACGGCGGTGAAGGCGGGGTTGGCGTACTCCCAGCGCAGGTCGGCGTCGAGCAGCGCGACCGCGACGGGGGCGGCGGCGAGGACGTCGCGGTGGAGGTCCGGCCCGTCGCTCCCGGTCACCGGGCCGGAGCGCGCGGCGAGGCCCGCCGTCGTCGCCGCTGCCGCCGTCGCGGACCGGCGCTCGGGCGTGGCGGACGGGCCTTGGTCGCCCGGGGCGGGGTCCTCGGTTCGGTGGCCGTGCCGGAACTGCATACGCCCATGATCACGCCCCGCGGCCCGGCACGCCCGGAAGAGGGCGAAACCTTGACTGGGCGGAAGCGCGGTTGTGACCGACCCGATGGTATTCGTGCACGTATTTGCGTGTGCGCACACACAACGATAGAGTGCGTGCACACGCACACAGTCGTGGAGCCCGTCCCCGTCGGCGCACCAGCAGATGCAAGAGGTATCGATGAACACCACCACCGCCCCGATCGTCCTCATCACCGGCACCTCGTCCGGGATCGGCCTCGCCGCCGCCGTCTCCGCCGCCCGGGCCGGGTTCCAGGTGGTCGCCACCATGCGCGACACCGGCCGCGCCGGAGCGCTGCGCGCCGCCGCCGAGGAGGCCGGCGTCGCGGGGCGCGTCGAGGTCGAGCGGCTGGACGTCACCGACCCGGCGTCCGTCGCGGCCTGCCTGGACGCCGTCGTCGCCCGGTACGGCCGGCTCGACGCCGTCGTCAACAACGCGGGTGCCGGGCGGGTCGGCACGATCGAGCAGGACGGGATGGAGCCGGTCCGGTTCACGATGGAGGTGAACTACTTCGGCGTCGTCGAGGTCACCCGGGCCGCCATGCCGCACCTGCGCGCCAGCGGCGGCCGGGTCGTCACCGTGACCAGCGTGGGCGGCGTCGTCGGCCAGCCGTTCAACGAGGCGTACTGCGCCTCGAAGTTCGCCGTCGAGGGCTTCATGGAGTCGCTGGCCCCGGCTGCCGCCTCGGTCGGCGTGCACGTCAGTGTGGTCGAACCGGGCGCGGTGGCCAGCGAGTTCATCGGCAACCAGGCCATCGACGTGCCCGCCCTGCTCGACGCGGCCGGCCCGTACGCCCCGGCCCTCGGCGCGTACGTCGACCGCACGCTCAAGGCCTTCGGGCAGGCGCAGACGCCGGAGGAGGCCGCCGCGCCGGTCGTCGAGGCGCTGACGGCCGAGCGGCCGGCGTTCCGGATCCAGACCTCGGCGGCGGCGCGGGCGTTCGCCGGTACCAAGCTGGCGGACCTCGACGGTTCGGCGGTGCAGACGATGACGGGCGGCTGGGTCGCGGGCTGATCCCGGCCGCGACCGGTGCCGCCGCCCTCCCGTCGCGCTTGCGGCGGGAGGGCGGCGCACTGGTGGACGGTCGGACGGTCAGGCGGTGGCCAGGGTCAGGCCGTAGGTCTGCAGGATCGGGTTGACCGGCTGGAAGTAGGTGGTGCCGCCGGAGGTGCAGTCGCCCGAGCCGCCGGAGGTGACGCCCTGCGCCTGGCTGCCCGAGATGAACGAGCCGCCGGAGTCGCCGGGTTCGGCGCACACGTCGGTGCGGGTCAGGCCGTAGACCGTGCCCTCGGCGTAGTTGACGGTCGCGTTGAACTCCTGGACGGTCCCGCAGTGCCAGCCGGTGGTGGAGCCGGAGCGGCAGATCGATCCGCCGATCGGGGTCTCGGTGGAGCCGGAGACCGTCACCGCGCCGCCGGCGTAGTCGCTGACCTGCGGCTGCGCCGTCCAGCTCGAATCGGCCTGGACCCACGAGTAGTCGTTGCCCGGGAACGTCGAGCCCTGGAAGGTGCCGATCGAACTGCCGTCGGAGGCCGTCGCGTTGGAGCCGGGCTGGCCGCAGTGGCCGGCGCTGACGAAGCCCGGCTGGCCGTTCGACGTGACCGGGAAGCCGATCGAGCAACGGGCCGCGCCGTCGATGTAGTACGCGTCGCCGCCGTGCAGGTCGGCCAGCGGCCGCGGGGTCTCGGCGGCGCGCTCGACCCGGACGAGGCCCCGGTCGACGCCCGCCTGCCGGAGGAACGCCTCGGTGCGGCCGGTGTCGGTGGACTGGACGACGACGGTGTTCCCGGTGACGTCCACGTACCAGAGCGGCGTGGCCTCGGGCGTGGTCGCGGCGACGGCGTGGTCCAGCGCGTCCTTCGCGCCGTCGAGGGCGGAGAGGCTGTGCCGGACGACGGTGGCGGTGCCGCCGTGGGCGGTGATCTCGCGGGCGGCGGAGGCGTCGGTGGTGGCGACGGTGAGGGTGGCGTCGGGCCCGCTGACCCAGGCGCCCGCCCAGCGGTCGCCGAGCGCCTGACGCAGCGCCGACTGGACGGCGGTGGCCCGGCCCTCTTCGGCGAGCCGGTCGGTCGCGGCCTGCGGGGACAGGCCGAGGTCGCGCTGCATCGCGTGCAGGAGGGCGGGCGATGCGGCGACCGGCCGGGTGGGGGCGGCCAGGGCGGCGGCGATCGACGGTTCGTCGGCGCCGGTACCGGTGGTGGCGCCGGAGGCGGGGGCGGCGGCGAGCGCGACGGCGGCGAGCGCGCAGGCTGCGGCGAGCGCACGGATTCGGAGCATGGGGGAATCTCCTTGGTTCGCGTGGGGGTTGGAGCGACCGTAGCGATCGTGACGTGACCTCAGGAACATGCCGGAACCCCCCGTGCTCCGGCGTTATACCCCCGCGCCGTCACCGCTCGGGCGCGATGGGGTGTTCGAATGGCGGACGCGTGGGGGGTGCGGAGGCGTGGAGGGGCGTGCGCGCATGCGCGAGGCGCTCAGGGGCGCGCGGCTGATGGGAGGCCGGGATGGTCAACGCTCGGTAGTCGGCAGGTCTCGATCCGCCAACGAGTGTGCGATCCGTGCCCGGCCGGTGAGGGAGTTCTGCTTGACTCGCTCACCTCTCCCACCTCACCCGAATCGGAACGGAGCGTTCTCCCCTCATGCCTTCACGGATACGCGTGGGCCGCAGCGGCGCCCGCCGGGGCGCAGGTCTGGCGGCCTTCGCCGGACTCGTCCTCACCGTCGGCCTGGCGCTGACGGGTTGCGACCCCTCGGCGGCGGACGCCGGCGCCAAGGCCTCGGCCTCGCCCACCCCGACGGCCGCGCCCGCCACTTCCGCACCCTCGGCTCCTCCCGCTCCTTCCGCTCCGCCCGCGGCCACCACGCCGGCGGCCGAACCGACGACGGCCGCCGCGCAGCCGCCGGCCCCGCCCGCCACGCACGCACCGGTGTCCGCGCCCGCTCCCGCTCCGGCGAGCAAGCCGCCGGTGACCAAGGCGCCGCAACCGCAACCGCAGCCCAAGGTGACGACGGCCCAGCCTCCGACCGACCCGCAGCCCCAGCCGCCCGCGGCCGCCGGTGGCGGCGGCTGCGAGATCCGTTCCAACGCGGGCAACTGCTACGCGGCCGGCCAGTTCTGCCGCGACGCCGACCTCGGCCTGAGCACCCACGACGCCAACGGCCGGATGATCACCTGCCGGATCGTGAGCGGCAAGCCGCACTGGCAGGCCTGAGAGAGCGGCCGTACCTGCCGCGGGGGGGGGGGGGGGGGGGCGCGCCGCGCCGCGCGGGCGGCGAGCGGGTGG
>NZ_JBHWGD010000222.1:0-4309 GCF_042733235.1 Kitasatospora sp. NPDC059722 | reverse complement strand
AAGCCGGCGAAGAGGACGGCGACCCCGCTGGTGAGGGTGGCGGAGAGCCGCTTGCGGCGGCGGAAGGCGGTGGCGAGGGTGGTGCCCCTTCCCGGGGCCGGTCGGACCTCTTCGGGACCTCTTCGGGACCTTTTGGGGAGCTTTCGGGACCTTTTGGGAGCGCGCGAGCCTGTTCGGCTATCCGGCTATCCCGGCTATTCGGCGAAGGCCGCGAGGTGCTGGGTGAAACCGCCCTGGCTCGGCGGCAGCGGCCGCGGCTCGGTGCACACCACCGGCTGCGGCTCCTCCACCGGCAGCAGCCGCAGCTCCGGGTTCTCCGCCGCGCCGGGCGCCGGCAGCAGGCGGACCTTGGTGCCCACCGGCACGGTGCTGCGCAGCCCGTCGACGATGCACCAGACGTCGAACCCCTCGGCCATCCGGATCAGCGACTTCTGCCGCGCCAGCGGTGTCCTGGCCTGCTCGACCTCGCAGCGTCGCACGACGCCGGTGCCCTCGCTGGGCTCCAGCCGCAGGTCGGTGGAGCCGCAGGTGGGGCAGAGCAGCCGCTGGAAGGTCGGGTTGCTGCACCAGGCGCAGCGCTGGAAGTACAGCGTGGTGCTCTCGCAGACGTCGTCGATGGCTGAGTGGACCACGGTGTCATCTCCCTGCGCTCGGACGGCTTCGGCAGCAAAAGAATAGGGAACTCAGTGCCGCTATGTGAAGGCACTGAGTTCCCTTTTTGCTGCGCGCGTGCATAATGAAGGGTACTGAGTACCGTCAGTGCCGTCCCGAAACAGGAGCGCCGTTCATGAGCCAGGACTTCGATCTCTTCCGTATCTCCGAGGAGCACGGGATGCTCCGTGAGGCGGTGCGCGGGCTGGCCGAGGCGAAGATCGCTCCGTTCGCGGCGGAGGTGGACGAGCAGGGCCGGTTCCCGCAGGAGGCGCTGGAGGCGTTGCAGGGTAATGACCTGCACGCGGTGCACGTGCCGGAGGAGTACGGGGGTGCGGGGGCGGACGCGCTGGCGACGGTGATCGTGATCGAGGAGGTCGCGCGGGTGTGCGCGTCGTCGTCGTTGATCCCGGCGGTGAACAAGCTGGGGTCGCTGCCGGTGCAGCTGTCGGGCTCGGAGGAGCTGAAGGCGAAGTACCTGGGGGCGCTGGCGCGTGGTGAGGGGATGTTCTCGTACTGCCTGTCGGAGCCGGAGGCGGGTTCGGACGCGGCGGGGATGAGGACGCGTGCGGTGCGGGACGGTGATTTCTGGGTGCTGAACGGGGTGAAGCGCTGGATCACGAACGCGGGTGTGTCGGAGTTCTACACGGTGATGGCGGTGACGGATCCGGAGAAGCGGTCGAAGGGGATCTCGGCGTTCGTGGTGGAGAAGGGCGATGCGGGTGTGTCGTTCGGTGCTCCGGAGAAGAAGCTGGGGATCAAGGGGTCGCCGACGCGTGAGGTGTACTTCGACAACGTGCGGATTCCGGCGGACCGGATGATCGGTGCGGAGGGGACGGGTTTCGCGACGGCGATGCGGACGCTGGACCACACGCGGGTGACGATCGCGGCGCAGGCGGTCGGGATCGCGCAGGGGGCGCTGGACTACGCGAAGGGCTATGTGCAGGAGCGCCGGCAGTTCGGGAAGGCGATCGCGGAGTTCCAGGGGGTCCAGTTCATGCTGGCGGACATGGCGATGAAGCTGGAGGCGGCGCGTCAGCTGACGTACGCGGCGGCGGCGAAGTCGCAGCGCGGGGACGGGGACCTGACGTTCTTCGGTGCGGCGGCGAAGTGCTTCGCGTCGGACGCGGCGATGGAGATCACGACGGACGCGGTGCAGTTGCTGGGCGGGTACGGGTACACGCGGGACTACCCGGTGGAGCGGATGATGCGCGACGCGAAGATCACGCAGATCTACGAGGGCACCAACCAGGTCCAGCGCATCGTCATGGCCCGCAACCTGCCGTAACACGCAGGGCACCGGCCCTTCGGGGCCGGTGCCGCGCCGCGGTGTAAGTTCCCGGGAATGAGCGAGAAGGAAGAGCAGGACCTGCCCATGAACGACGGGCCCTCGAAGCCGGCGATGCGCGAGGCGCTCGTGGCCGCGGCCTTCGAGCTCTTCCTGGACCGCGGCTTCGAACAGACCACCGTCGACGACATCGTGTCCCTCGCCGGGGTCGGCAGGCGCTCCTTCTTCCGCTACTTCCCGGCCAAGGAGGACGTGGTCTTCCCCGACCACGAGCGCAGCCTGGCCGAGATGACGGAGTTCCTGGACTCCGGCACCGGCGAGGAGGACCCGGTCCGGCACGCCTGCGGCGCGGCCCGCCTCGTCCTGCGGATGTACGCCGAACAGCCGTCCTTCTCCGTCCAGCGCTACCGGCTCACCCGCAAGGTGCCGGGCCTCCGCGCGTACGAGCTGTCGGTGGTGTGGCGCTACGAGCACACCCTCGCGGCCTACCTGCGCGGCCGGTTCGCCGACCGCCCGGACGGGCCGCTGCGCGCCGACGTGATCGCCGCCGCCGTCGTCGCCGCGCACAACCACGCCCTGCGGACCTGGCTGCGCTCGGGCGGGGAGAGCGACTGGGTGGCCGAGGTGGACAGCGCGATGGCCTTCGTCGTCGACACCTGGAGCGACCGCCCCGCCGACGGCGCCGGCGACGCCGACCAGGACGACGTCGTCGTCCTGGTGGCCAGCCGCAAGGCGCCGTTGTGGCGGATGGTCCAGGGCATCGAGAGCGCGCTGGGGGAGTCCCGGCAGGTCTGACCGGCCTCCGCCCGCGCCCCCCGTTCGGCGCAACCCGCCGCCGGCACCGCCCGGTTGGCGCACCGTGGCGCTGCGAGCCGCCGGGCTCCGGGCGAGACTCGGTCCCAGGACGGGGCCGGGCGGGCCCCGGGAGCGCGAAGGAGCGGCCATGCCCGGGACGCCGGAGCGGGGCAGCGCCGGTCCCGGCCTGCGCGAGGTGCTGCTGCACCGGGGCTACCTCGGCCTGCTGCTGGTCTCGGCGCTGGTCGGCGTGCCGATCTCGCTGGCAGCCTTCGGCTTCGTCGGCCTGGAACACGAACTCCAGCACTGGGTCTGGGAGAGCCTGCCGGATGCGGCCGGGTACGACCGCGCCCCCTGGTGGTGGCCGCTGCCCGCGCTGCTGCTGGCCGGCCTGTTGCTCGCCCCGGTCGTCACCCGCCTTCCGGGGCGCGGCGGGCACGTTCCGGTGGACGGGCTCGGCGGCCCGCCCGGCCTGCCGCGGGACGTCCCCGGCGTGCTGCTCGCCGCACTCGCCTGCCTGCCGCTCGGCGCCGTGCTCGGCCCGGAGGCGCCGCTGATGGCGATGGGCGGCGGCCTCGCGCTGCTCGCGGTCCGGTCCGCCCGGCGGGAACGGCAGCCGCGGCTCGTGCCGGTGCTGGGCGCGGCCGGCTCGGCGGCGGCGATCGCCACCATCTTCGGCAGTCCGCTGGTGGCGGGCGTGATGCTGATCGAGGCGGCCGGACTGGGCGGCCCGCAACTCGTCGTGCTGGTTCTTCCCTGCCTGCTCGCGAGCGGTGTCGGCGCGCTGGTCTTCACCGGCTTCGGGCACTGGACGGGCCTGTCGATCGGCGCGCTCTCGCTGCCGCACGTCCCGAAGAGCGGCGTCCCCGACCCGGGGGACTTCCTGTGGGGCGTTCCGCTGGCCGTCGTGATCGCCGCGGTCTGCGTCGCCGGGCAGGCGCTCGGCCGACGGGTCAAGACCTACACCACCGGCACCCCGCACCGGACCGCCGTGCGCACCGTCCTGTGCGCGCTCGCCGTCGGCGGCTGCCTGGCCGCGTACGCGCTGATCACCGGCCGCACGCCGGAGGAGGCCGCGCTCTCCGGGCAGGCCACGCTGGGCGCGCTCGCCGCCGACCCGGCGTCCTGGCCGATCGGGGTGCTGCTCGCGCTGGTCGCGTGCAAGGCCGTCGCCTGGGGCGTCGCGCTGGGCAGTCTGCGGGGCGGCCCGATCTTCCCGGCGATCCTGCTCGGCGCGGCGCTCGGGGTGGCCTGTGCGCCGTTGCCCGGCTTCGGCACCGCGCCCGGCCTCGCCGTCGGCCTGGTCGCCGCCGGCGCCTCCGTCACCCGGCTGCCCGTCACCAGCACGGTGCTGGCGGCGATGCTGCTGGGCGGGGAGGCGGCGAACCTGATGCCGCTGCTGATCGTCGCCGGGGTGACGGCCTTCATCGCCGGCGAACTGCTCCGCGGCCTCGCCGAGCGCACCCCCGCACCGGCCGGGCCCGCGGCAGCCCGAGCGGGGGGGGCGCGGGCGCGGGCGGGGGGGGGGGGGGCCCCCGCCGCCGCGCGCGCGCGCGCCCCCCGCGGGGGGGGGGC
>NZ_JBHWGD010000221.1:0-4325 GCF_042733235.1 Kitasatospora sp. NPDC059722 | reverse complement strand
GGCTCGGAGCCATGCTGATCTACTCGATGGGCGTCTCGGTGGACGGGTTCATTTCCGACCGTGAGGGCAAGTTCGGCTGGTCGGTCCCGAGCGAGGAGCAGTTCCGCTTCCACGTCGAACAGATCAGGGAGCTCGGCGGATTGCTGTGCGGCCGCAGGCTGTACGAGACCATGCTGCCGTGGGAGACGGACCCGTCGATGCGCGGCACCGAGCTGTGGGCCGAGTTCGCCGACGTGTGGAGCGGGATCCCGAAGGTCGTCTTCAGCCGCACGCTCGACCGCGTCGAGGGCAACGCGCGGCTCGCCCGGGCACCGCTGGCCGAGGAGGCCGCCGCGGCGCTCGCCGCCACCGACCTGGACGTCGAGGTCGGCGGCGCCGACCTGGCGGCACAGGCGGTCGTGCAAGGGCTCGTCGACGAACTGCGCATGTTCCGCCCCCCGATCGTCGTCGGTGGCGGCACGCCCTTCCTGCCGCCCGTCACGGAGGACGTCCGGCTGGACCTGGTCGACACCAGGACGTTCGGTTCCCGCGTCGTCTACGAGCGCTACCGGCGCGTGCCCGAATCGTCGGACTGACGCGAACGACAGTGACCGCGAAGGACATCGCTCCTGTGTGGTCTCACCGCCGGGGCATGCCCCCGTGCGGGCTGTTGACCACCAGCGCCAGTGATCCCTCCGCGAGGTAGAAGTGGTCGGGGAAGTACTCGATGTGGAGGTGGCCGCCGTCGTCGAGCTCGGCCATTTCCCGCAGGTTGTCGGCCAGCACCGCCCGCGCCGGGCCGTCGCCGCTGATCACCAGTAGCCGGCGCGAGGCGTCCAGGTGAAGCAGCACGCCGGGGCCGGGTGTGTCCCTGACCTCGACCCTCGTGAGGTCGTGGCGGCCCGTCGCGGCCGAGGACGGGAGGTCGATCACCCCTTCCCCCTCGGCCACCACGCGGGCCAGAAGGTTCAGGTCCTCGGCGGAGCCGGAGACGTCCCCCAAGGCGTACGAGGGGTCGAATTCGATCTTCACGGGCGGTGGCGCTCCTTCACTCTCCGGCCTGCGGGTGGGTGGTGACCACGTCGGGCCATTGCTCAGGGCTGCTGCACGGCCCGCTGCTGGAGGTGCGCGATGCGGGTCAGCGAGCGCATGAACCGCGCGTACTCCTCGGCCCCGATCGCGTCGGCGTGGCGGCGGCCGATCGCGGCGAGGACGCGGCGCGCGGCAGCGATCTCGGCGGTGCCGCGCTCCGTGGGCACGACGAGCTTGGCGCGGCGGTCGGCGGGGTCGGGCCGGCGTTCGACGTAGCCGAGGGCTTCGAGCTCGTCGACGGTGTTGCCGATGATCTGCTTGTGCAGGCCTGCCAGTTGGGACAGCTCGCTGGGGCGCACGCCGTCGGGACGCAGGTGTGCGAGGAGGGCGCCGTGCCGCGGGGTGAGGTCGTCGAACCCCTCGTGGGCCATGGTGTGCCAGAGCTCGTCCTGGAGGGCGCGGAAGAGGATGCCGGTCAGCACCCCGAGGTCCGGTTCCGGTGCGGCGCTCGTCGCACGGGCGTCGTCCTCCGGCATGGCGGTCCCCCTTTCGGATCGGCAGCGGGTCGCTGGTCTGGTCCGTGCACGATATCGCCCGGCCGGCCGGCGGTCCGCGCCGGCCGGGTCGGCCACCGCAGGACGGCGTCCAGGGCTTGCTTCGTCTCAAGCCCCTCGGCATCAGGCCAGTTCGGCGTAGGCCTGTTCGATCAGGCCTGCTTGGCGTAGGCCTCGCGGAGCTGGCCGTTCAGGATGCCGAAGTCCATGCCCACGGCCTCGTACAGCGCGGGGGCCAGCGGGCTCGCGTTGTCGGCGAGCATCTCCACGGCGACCGACGCGTAGTCGACGGAGATGACCCCGGCCTGCTGCATCCGCAGGATGCCGGTGGTGCGCTTGGTGTCGTTGAACGTGCCCGAGGCGTCGACGACGCCGTACACGTCGTAGCCGGCACCGGTGGCCGAGAGGGCGGGCAGGGTCAGGCAGACCTCGGTGGAGACGCCGGCGACGATCAGCTTCTTCCGCCCGGTGGCCTCGACCGCCGCCCGGACGCGGGGGTCGTCCCACGCGTTCACCGTGCTCCGGTCGATGACCTCCAGCTCCGGCGGCAGGGCCGCGGCCAGTTCGGGCGCCAGCGGCCCCCACAGGGACTCCGCCGCCGTGGTCGTCACCACGATCGGGACCCCGAGCACTCGCGCGGCCCGTGCCAGCGCGACCACGTTGTGCTTGAGCTCGGCGACGGTGTAGTCGCGCACTGCGGCGAGCAGCCCGATCTGGTGGTCGACGAGCAGCAGGGTGGCGTTGTCCGCGGTGAGCTGCTCGGTGAAGCGCCACGATCCGTCAGCGGTCGTTCCGTGCATGGCTGTTACTCCTTCACGAGTGCGTGCCGCGGTGCGGTCGCTGGGTCCAGTGAAGCAGTCACAAACTTTGATAGTCAAGAAGTTTGACGACTTGGTCCGACGGAGGAGCGGTTGGGAGAGCGCGTGGCCGGGCGCGGGCCGAACCTCCGCCAGCAGGCCCCGGCGGGTCCTCCGTCAGGGCCAGACGAGCAGGACCGGGCAGGGGGCGTGGTCGACGACGTGACGGGTGACCGGGCCGAGGCTGCGCGGGCCGGGGTGGGTTCGGTCACCGTCGCGGGCGAGGACCAGGAGGCCGGCGGCCTCGGACGCGGTGACAACCTCCCGTTCGACGCGGCCGGTGCGCACCTGGGCGGTGCAGGGGAGGTCGAGGCGCTCGGCGGCGGCGCGCACGAGGTGTTCGCCGGAGGCGGCCGCGAGGTGTTCCAGGCGGCTGCCGGGGTCGCTGCCCCAGCCGTCGCCCGGGAGATGATCGGAGTCCTCCTGGCGATGGCCGCGGCCGAGGAGGCCGGCGAAGGCGCCGTGCGCGGCCCCGGGGACCTCGGGGTCGCGCACGTACAGCAGGACGATGTCGGCGCCGGGCGGGGAATGCTCGCGCGCGGCGTCGACGCAGGCGGGCCAGGTGCCCTCGGTCAGCCAGACGACGGTCGTCACGTGTCACGCTCCGATCGTGCGGAGTCACCCCCACAGTGCCACCACGGCCACGGTCAGGGAAGCAGGGCGGCCACCACCGGCAACCCGATGGTCGACGGCCCCGCGGTCGGGGCGCCCGGGCCGACTCCGCAGCATGGACGAATTGCCGTCCTTTCCAACCAAGTTGGGTCCGTCCTGGTCACGCCGAGGGCGCCGGGTGTCGACGCGGTCCGGAGAGCCGGGCCCCGTCAGGGGATCACTCCGCGAGCGCCTGGATCGCCGCGTAGCCGGGGACGTCCGGCATCGCGGGGAGGACGCCGTCCGTGCGCAGGGCGACGGCGGCGTCCACGGCCGCGCCGAGGGCGATGCGGAAGAGCAGGCCGCCCAGGCTGACGCGGCGGACGCCGAGGTCGGCGAGCGCCTTGAGGGACGGGCCGCCGGTCGGGGCGAGGAGGTTGAGCGGGAGCGGGATCGCGGCCACCACTGCGGTGATGTCCGCCGGGTCGGTCAGGCCGGGGACGAACACGCCGTCCGCGCCCGCGTCCCGGTAGGCCGCCAGTCGGGACACCGTCTCGGCGGTGTCCGGCTCGCGCTGCCAATGGGTGTCGGTACGGGCGTTGACGAAGAGCAGGGGGACGGCCGCCTTGATCGCGGCGATCTTCGCGGCGTGCACGTGCGGCGGGGTGAGGCCGCCGTCGGCGCGGCCGTCCTCCAGGTTGACGCCGACCGCGCCGGTCTCGGCGAGCTCGGCGGCAAGGTCGGCGACCTCGGCCGGGTCGTCGCTGTAGCCGTTCTCGATGTCGACGGTGAACAGGAACCTGCCGTGGCCGAACCTGCGGGCGAGCCGGAGCATTTCGGCGCGCGTCCCGCCGGTGCCGTCCGGCAGTCCGGCCGCGGCGGAGACGCCCAGGCTCGTGGTGGCGATGGCGGGGAACCCGGCGGCGGCCAGGGCGGCGGCGGAGGCGTGGTCCCAGGCGTTCGGCAGCAGCAGGGGCTCACCGGGGCGGTCGTGCAGCTCGCGGAAGGCGGTGGCGTTGGCGGCGGCGGTGTTGGCGGAAGTGGCTTTGGTGGAAGCGGCGTTGGTGGAAGCGGTGCTGGTGGAAGCGGTGCTGGTCATGGCTGCTCCTGAGAAGGCGAGGTGGTGGGCTGCGTGCGGGGCGTTGGTCGCCCCAGTTTCCCGGGTCAGGCGCCCGGCGCCGTGGCGACGTGCCCGGCCCGGCCGTTCCGTTCCAGCAGCCCGGCGGCGAGCGCCAGCGCGTGGGCCCGGCCGGGGCAGCGGTGCGGGCCGGCGCCCGCGAAGGGGGTGTCCGGGGCGGGCCCCCGGGGCGCA
>NZ_JBHWGD010000220.1:0-4391 GCF_042733235.1 Kitasatospora sp. NPDC059722 | reverse complement strand
CGCGCCGCCCCCGCGCGGGGGGGGGGGGGGGGGGGCGCGGGGCGGCCCGCGGCGGCCGCCCCCCCGCCCGCTGGTCGCTCAGCCCGCGGTGGCCGAGGCGTCGTACACGTTGTCCGGGGTCACGATGGCGGTGATCGCGCGGCCGAGGAGGGTGGAGGGCTCCTGGCCCCCGGTCTTGGAATCGGTGTTGATCATGATGACCAGGGTGGCCCGCTGGGCAGGCAGGTAGATGGTCACCGTCTCGTAGCCGGGGATCGAGCCGTTGTGGCCGATCCAGCCGTTGGTGTCGAAGATGCCGAGGCCGTAGCTCGTCCCGGGGAACCCGGTCGGGAACGTCGTGAGCCGCTGCGCCTGGGTCTCGCGGCTCAGCAGGCGCCCGGTGGCGAGGACTTCGGCCCAGTGGCGCAGGTCCGGCAGGTCCGAGATCATCGCGCCGGCCGCCCAGGCCCAGCTCGGGTTCCAGTCGGTGGCGTCCGCGGTCGCGCCGGTCGGCGTCTGATCCGTGTAACCGCGCGGGTGCGGCTCCGGGAACTCGGCCCCGCCGGGGAGGAACGTGTGGTGCAGGTGCGACGGCCGCACCACCCGCTCGTGGATCACGTCGGCCAACGGCCGCCGGGTGACCTTCTCCACCACGAGGCCGAGCAGGATGAGATTGCTGTTGGAGTACTGGAACTGCTCGCCCGGCCCGAACGTGTTGTCGTGCTTGAAGCCGTACGCGAGCACCTCCTGCGGCGTGAAGGCACGGGTCGGATCGCTCTCCAGGTCGTGGGCGAAGCCCGCGTCCGAGGTGTACGGGAACAGGCCGCTGCGCATCTCGGCGAGCTGGCGCAGCGTGATCCGGTCGCCGCACGGCACGCCGTCGACGTAGTCGGAGATCTTGTCGTCGAGCCCGACCCTGCCCTCGTCCACGAGCTCCAGCAGCGCGGTGACCGTGAAGGTCTTGGTCTCGCTGCCGATCCGGATCCGCGAGTCCAGGGCCATCGGCGCGCCGGTGGTCTTGTCGGCGACGCCGGTCGCACGGACGTAGTCGCCCTTGCCGGGCATCCACAGCCCGACGACGACCCCGGGGATGCCCGCCTGCCGGCGCACCTCCTCGATCTTCGCGTCCAGCCGAGCGGTCAACTCGGGACTGAGGGTGGAACCGGGGCACACGCCGTGGTGGCAGCGCTCGACGGCTGCGGCGGGCACGGTCGCGGTGGCGATCGTCGCGGCGGGAGCGGCCGCGATGGGGGCGAGAACGGAGGCCACGAACAGCGTCGTGGCGAACAGCCTGCGGTAGTGGGTGCGTCGCACGTCGGGGCGCCTCTTCCAGGGTCACGGGCTCGGACGGCACCATTCACCACGGCGGCCCGCCCGGGACGCCCGTCCCCGCCGCCCACCCCGGCGAGTCCACTCGTTCGGATCACCGGGACCGCCCACGGCTCGGGGGGCTGCTCGCGGCTGACGAGCGCGTCCTCGCGCCGCGAGCTCCGACCCGGAGGTGGTGCGGCGCCTCCCGGCCCGCACGCACTCTCGGACGGGGCGCCTCGGACCGCGCGTTCTCAGCCCGGCGTTCGTGGGCGGGGGCCGGCTCCGGCTGCCGTCAGTGCTGGACGCCGGTCGCGAGGCTGAAGTGCGCGAAGTACGCGTACTGGTCCGTGGACGGGCCCCACGAGGTGTCGTGGCCGCCGTAGAAGGTGGAGAAGAACACGCCGCTGAACGGGATCGACGCGAGGTCCGGGGCGCCCGCGCCGGGCTGGGTGAAGACCTGGGCGCCGTCGAGCCAGACGGTGACGTCGCCGCTGCCGCGGTCGACGAGCTGCTCGACGCTGTGCCAGGCGCCGTCGGCGGGCCACTGCCAGGAGCCGAGGCCGAGGTCGACGCCGTAGCCGGTGGGGCCGGAGTTGGTGGGGGTGTAGAGGTACACCTCGCCGTCGCCGGCGCCGGAGCCGGGGTTGCGCCACATGTAGCGGGTGGACCAGGCGTTGCCGTGGTTGCCGCCGGACGCCTCGCCCGGGGAGCCGCCGTACAGGCCGGGGAGCTTGCCGGCCTTGCCGAAGTCGAAGCCGGCGGGCAGTTTGAGGCTGTACTTCAGGTCCAGGGTGGTGGAGTTGGCGAGGTCGCCGAGACCGAGCGTGGGGAGGTCGGTGTAGAACTGGCCGCCGCCGCTGGAGGGGCAGTCGGAACAGGAGTTGGCGGAGGACCCGGCGCCGTAGAACACCTGCAGCGCGGAGCCGTCGCCGGGGGCGGCGGGGTCGTTGACGAGGCTGAGGTTCTGCTGGCCCCACTTGCCCTTGGTGAGGGTGCCCCAGGCGCTGGTCCAGGTGCTGCTGCCGTAGCCGGTGAAGTCGCCGGTCCAGGAGGCTGCGTCGGTGCTCTTCGCCTGGGTGGCCGTGACGGCTTGGGCCGGGGACGCGGAGAGGAGGGCGAGGGAGGCGCACAGGGCGGTGAGCAAGCGCTTCATGACGGTCCTTCGGCTCTGGAGACGGGGGAAGTGGCACGGGCGGGAGCTGGGAGCCGCTCACCATGACACGGCCGTGGGCGTGTCCGAGTCAAGAGTCTGGACAGAGTTCAAGGATGTGAACGCTCCGTCGGTTTCGGCATCGACGGCCCGGCTATATTGCTCTCGCAGTCCACGCGCACGCGAACAGGGAGGACCCCTATGGCGCAGCCGAGTTCCACCGCCGCCACCGCCGCCGCAGCGGGCGTGAAGTCCGCCGTCCGCACGGTCGAGGTGCTGGAGTACTTCGCCGAACGCCCCGGACTGCACAGCCTCGCCGACGTCCAGGAGGCCCTCGGCTACCCGAAGAGCAGCCTGTACATGCTGCTGCGCACACTGGTCGATCTCGGCTGGGTGGAGACCGACCTGACGGGCACCCGGTACGGCATAGGGGTGCGGGCCCTGCTCGTCGGCACCGCCTACATCGACGGTGACGAGGCCGTCGCCGCCACGCGCCCGGCCCTCGACCGCCTCGCCGACGACACCACCGAGACCATCCACCTCGCCCGCCTCGACGGCACGGACGTCGTCTACCTCGCCACCCGCGCCTCCCAGCACTACCTCCGCCCGTTCACCCGCGTCGGCCGCCGGCTGCCAGCGCACGCGACGGCGCTCGGCAAGGCGCTGCTGGCGACGATGTCGGACGAGGAGATCGGGCGGCTGCTGCCCGAGCGCCTGGAGCCGTTGACCGACCACACCCACACGACCCGGGCGGCCCTGCTCGACGACCTCCGAGCGATCCGTGAGCGCGGCTACGCGACGGACCGGGAGGAGAACACGCTCGGCCTGGGCTGCTACGCCGTCGCCGTCCCGTACCGCACGCCGGCCCGGGACGCGGTCAGCTGCTCCGTCCCGCTCGCACGGCTCACGCCGGGGCGCGAACAGATGATCCGCGACGCGCTGTTCGAGGCCCAGGAGCGGCTGGCGCTGGCTACGCGTCACCTGTGAGCTGATTCGCCCACTGCCGGAGGGTGGCGAAGTCGTCGGTCCTCAGGCCGGTTCGGTCGTCGACGCGGTGGAGGAGGGCCGGGCCGTCGTGGTGGGCGGCCGTCCAGTCGCGGTCGGCGTCGGTGATCTGGTCGTCGACCCAGGCGAACGGGCGGCCCTCGGCCCAGGCGACGATCTCGGGGGTCTTCCAGAAGACGCCGCGGGGTGGGGTGGGCCGGGGTTCGGACCAGGTGATGACGGGGAGTTCGGGCAGCCCGAGGACGGGGGCGATGAAGGCGTTGGCTTCGTCTTCCCAGGTGGTCGCCCAGACGAGGTCGAAGGGGAGGGCGGCCAAGTGGGGCCCGTGGTCCGGGTTGAGCCAGAGCCGGAGGGGCTTGGGGGCCTTGTTGGGCAGCCCCCAGTCGGTGAGCCGCCGCCGTTCGGCGGCCTCCCAGCGGGGAGTGAGGACTCGGTGGGTCTCGTAGCCGGGCGGCCGGCGGTGGGGCTTGTGGGCGGCGGGGTTGAGCGGCCCGTCGACGTCGAGTAGCAGTAGCGGCCGCATCGGCGCACCCCCTCCGTGATCTTTGGGGGGACGGTAGCGGTGAAGGGGCTTTGGTGGCGAGGGAATTACGGGGCGTTCGGCCGGGGAAAGCCTTGGCCGAGCGCGCGGTCGGCTCAGACGTCGCCGAACTCGCCAGCCTGGACGGCGGTGATGAACGACCGCCAGGCGTCGGAGGGGAAGACCAGGGCAGGACCGTGGGGGTCCTTCGAGTCACGGACCCTGCCGGGGCGTGCGTCGTCCACCTCGATGCAGCCGCCACCGCCGTTGCTGTAGCTGCTCTTGCGCCACGCGGGGCCAGCCAGGTCGGGAGTGGGGATCACGGCATTCCTCTCAGAGGGCGTTCGATACTGATTTAGGCTTCCGCAGGCGATTTCGGGCGGAGGTATTGCCCGACTTTGTCGGGGCTGGCGGTCAGGCGAGTGG
>NZ_JBHWGD010000219.1:0-4523 GCF_042733235.1 Kitasatospora sp. NPDC059722 | reverse complement strand
CCCTCACCCAGGTCGAGGGCGTCGGCAAGACGGGCGGCACCGTCCTCAACGCGGACCGGCGCGCCGCCCGGATCGACCTCTACCTGACCGCAGACCCGCAGAGCCGACGCGCCCGCGACCTGGCCTCCGGCCCGGTCCGCGCCACGGTCGCCGCCCACACACCCGCCGGGACCAGCGCCCACGTGGGCGGCACGGCGGCGATCTTCGCCGACATCTCCACCGCCGTCGACCACGACCTGACGATCGTCTTCCCGGTCGCGGCCGCCCTGATCGCCCTGATCCTGCTGCTGCTCCTGCGCAGCCTGCTCGCCCCGCTGGTCCTGATGGTCTCCGTTGGGCTCGGCTTCGCCGCCACCCTCGGGGCCGCGACCCTGCTGTTCCAGCACGGGCTGGGCGAACCGGGCGTCAGCTTCACCCTCCCGCTGGTGCTGTTCCTGTTCGTCGTGGCACTGGGCACCGACTACAACATCCTCATCACCGACCGGATCCGCGAGGAGATGCAGCGCCCCGGCCCGCCCCGCGCCGCCGTCGCCCGCGCCGTACGGCACACCACGCCCGCCATCGCCACGGCCGGCCTGGTCCTGGCCGGTTCCTTCGCGACCCTCGCCGCCACCCCGGGCAGCGAACAGGTCGCCTTCGCGCTGACGCTCGGCATCCTGCTCTCCGCCGCCGTCCTGTCCCTGGTCCTGGTGCCCGCCGTCGCCACCCTGCTCGGCCGCGCCCTCTGGTGGCCGCTCCGCCCGGCCCACCACCACCGGGCCGAGCCGGCCCCGGAGCCCTACCGCGTCCCGGTGCCCTGACCGGCGAGCCGTCGGTACTCCAGCAGGACTTCTCCATCTCCGCTATCTCCGCTGGTAAACGGCCTGGGAGTGGGAATCGCGGTCGGGCGGGTGCGGGACAGTCGGTCGAGTCCCGCCTCACGCCGGACGAGCTGCGAAGGGGCCACGGACCAGGCAACTCCCGGTGATCTTGATGGTTCTGATGCCCGGCTATGGTCCGGACCCGTGACGGACGGGGTGCAGAAGCCGTACGAGGCGATGCGCGGGCACTTCCACCGGGCCGCAGGGCAGCACGGATTCACGCTCGACCCCGCCCAGGAGCTCCCGGTCGAACGACCCGGCCGGCTGGCCGGCGAGCTGGCCCACCCGGCTTGGTGGCTGCGCCGCAGTCCCCGGCGGGGGGGCCGGCGGCCGGGGCGCGGCCCCCGCGGGGCGCCGCGCGGCCCGGCGCGCGGGGCGCCCGGCGCGGCCCGCGGCAGCCCGGGATGGTCTTCTCGGGACCGGACGGCACCCTGCCTGTCCCCACCGACAGTGCGTACGCGCGGCCGTGCGTCCCGCCCGGCCGGGCGCCGTCGCACGACGGTGACCGGCCCGCCGCGGCGGCGGCGGACCGGACACCGTGGGGAAGGACCAGGGGTCAGTCCTTCTGGGTGATGTCCTTCATGTCCTTCATGTCCTCGTATCCGAGGCCGAGCTTGGTGTAGACCTCCTGCTCCGCCGGGCTCATCCCGAGGCGCTGCGTTCCTCGGACTGGGCGCCGGTGAGCGGCTTTCCGGGGGCCGGCGCCGCGCCGGGCCCGGCGGATCCGCCCCGGCCCGTGCCGAGCCCGTCGGCGCGGGTGAGGTTCGGCACGACCCGCTGCAGGTCGTCGCCGGTGAGCGCGACGGTGCCGGCGGGGGCCTCGACGGTCGGGGTGCTCTGGCTGAAGGCCAGCTTCACGGGGAAGTTGACGCCCGGTCCGGCCTTCTTCTCCAACTGGGCGAGGTCGAAGGTCACGGACGCCGGCTTGCCGTCCTTCAGGTAGAGGTCGGCGCCGACGGCGGTCTCGCGCACGCCGGCCGGCACGGCGTCGGGCAGCTTGCCGAACTTCTCGGGGAGCTTGGCGGCCAGCGGCCTGACGGCCTTCAGGAGCTCGTCGGCCAGCCGGCGGCCCGGGGCGCTGATCCAGACGTGCTCGGTGCCGTCCTTCTCGCCCTTGTCCTCGAAGGTGACGGTGCGGGTGAGCACGTCCTTGACGGAGTTGGTGAGCTGCTTGGCGGTCTCCGGGTCCAGCGACGGCTTGGCGCTCGGGGAGACGGCCTTGGTGCCGTCGGACTTCTTGGCCTCGTCGGCGGCCGCCTGCAGGTCGAAGGTGATCCACTTGCCGGCCAGGACGTCCCGGACCGGGGCCGGTTCGGCGGGCAGGTCCTTGCCGACGGCGTCGACCTGGGACGGGTCCTGCCCGGCCAGCTTCACCAGGCCCTTGGCGTCGGCGCGCAGGTACGCCTTGGCGTCGACCTGGCGGTACTCCAGCAGCGCGGTGCCCTTGCGGTCGGAGAGCATGTAGGACAGGCGCACCGACTTGTCGACCGTCAGGTCCCGCTGGGCGTCGGGGCTTTGCCCGGGCTTGAAGGAGTCGAGCTCCTTGAGGGGCTTGTCGGCGGCGACCGTGGATGGCGTCCGATTATTCCGGACACGATGCACCGGGCCCAGGCCCGCATCGCGGCGGACCGCGGGGCTCCGTTCCCGCACTGCGAACCTGACGACCCGGCAGCACGAGACGACTTCGGGCGCCGACGTCCCGGGCACGCCGAGCGGGCCGGAGGGCCGCCGGGGCCCGCCGCTGACCTGCGTTGATCAGTTGTATACGGGCGATCTATAGCTTCGGCGGGCCCGCGCTCGCCGAGCGTGGGGCTTGATCGGCATGCCAGTACGAAGGTGAGGTCGCCGACGCTCATGCGCCGCGATTTCTTCAGATCCACAATCCGGTCCTTGGCGACCGTGGTGACCGCGGGGGTGCTGATGGCTCCCCTGCTGGGCGCCGTAGCACCGGCCGCCCAGGCGGCCGAGGCGCCGCCGTACCTGCACCCGTGTTTGGACACGAGGAAGGAGTTGCCCACGTTCGTCTACCGCGGGGTGGCGCTGAACGTCGGCAGCCCGAACGACGACAACCAGCTCACGCCGGGTGCGGCCGTCCCCAATATGGACCCGGATTCGATCTACCGGGACGGGTTCACGTCCAAGGGCAACCGGGCGGGCGCCAACCCGTCCTTCGATCTGAACACCCACGTCATCGGTGATACCAACACCGGGCACAGCACCGACAGGTCGGGCTACGTCAGTACCAGCGGAGACCTGGAGAAGGCGAAGGAGTTCGGCGCCGGGTACGGCGGCTTCACCCGGGTGGATCCCGAATCCGCCGCCGGGCAGCCGAAGGGGTGGAAGGAGGGATGGGTCTACAAGATCAGGCCGGATCGACGCTTCCTCTACATTCCCGACCAGTTCTTCCCGGGAGACCTGCCCGGGACTGCCACGAACGAGAAGGAGTGGGCGGCGGTAGGAGCCATCCCCGGCGGATTCGTGGAATCCGCGATGCGGGTGCGTCAGGCGTACATCCGCCTCGGCGGGCAGATCGTCCGCTCAGGGCCGATCGAGGTGACGGAGGAGAGGCACCGGGAGATACCGGTGCCGGACCGGGTCCTGCTACCGCCACTTGAGCAGTATCACTGGAGCTCGCGGGTCTGGGCGGCCGAAGCACCGACCATGGCGAACGAGAACGAGTGCTTGGGCGGCCCCGCCGACGAAGACCCCGAGTGCAAGAAGCCCGACGCGACAACGAGCAGCACGGCCGCGACGCTGAGGTCCGCCGCCCTGCGGTCGACCGCGACCACGGTCGCCGCCGCCGGCGCTGCGCCGAAGGTGTCGACGGCGGCGCTGACGGCCTCCGCCGACGCGCCGGTCACCGCGCCGGTCACCACTCCGGCCGCCACCGACGCGGGCCGTGCGCGGCCGTTCGACGGTGCGACGTACCAGCTCACGGCGGCGGCGTCCGCCTACGGTCCGACCTTCAACCTGGACGTGCGCGGCGGTGTGAAGGCCGACGGCACGGTGGTCCAGGCGTACGCGCGCAACTGCACCGCCTCGCAGAACTGGCGGCTGCGCGAGGTGGCGAACGGCCGGTACGTGGTGGAGAGCGTCCTGGCCCAGGGCACCGTCCTCCAGCAGGACGCCGACAGCCACAACACCGTCATCCGGCCGGTGCAGAACGACGCGGCGGGCCGGCCGAACGGCAGCACCGGCCAGCAGTGGACGTTCAAGGACGCCGGTGACGGCACGTTCAACCTCGTCAGCGCGGCCGACCAGTCCTGCCTGACCATGGCCGGGCAGCAGTCCGCCGGGCTGAGCGTCCGGCCGTGCGACGGCGGGATCCCGCAGAAGTGGAAGCTCGCCGCGCCGTGCGTGCCTGCCGACCCGGGCACGCCGAGCGGTGCCGGGCGCACGGTGCCCGGCTACCAGGGCCTGCCGTGGCCGACCGTCAAGGGACACCCCGAGCTGACCTGGCCCGCGCTGCCCGGCGCGCCGGGCATCCCGTGGCCGTCGGTGCCCGGCTACCCGGACGTGCCGATGCCGGGCCGACCGGACCTTCCGGCCGTCGATTGGCCGGGCGCGCCGCAGCTGCCGGCCGTGCGCCCGCCGACCCACCCGGGCCGCACCCGCGGGCCGGCGGTGGCCCGCGTGCCGGGCGTGGGCGGGGCCCCGATTGCG
>NZ_JBHWGD010000218.1:0-4536 GCF_042733235.1 Kitasatospora sp. NPDC059722 | reverse complement strand
GCCGCTCACGGCCCCGCGACCACCCGGCCCCCCCCGCCCCCGCCCGCCGCCGCGACCAGCGCCGCGCCGATCGGGGCGCCGAGCAGCGCCGCCACCTGGCTGCCGGCCTGCTGGAGGGCCATCGCCCGGGGCAGTTGCTCGGGGCCGACGAGGCGGCGCGGCATGGAGCCGGTCGCGGGGAGGTAGAACGCGTCGACCATCCCGGTGACGGCGGCGAAGGCGATCAGCATCCAGACGGGCGCCGCCGACGCCCCGCTCGTCGCGGCGAGCCCGAGTGCGGCGGCGAGCATGACCGCGTCCCCGGCGATCATCACGCGGCGGGCGCCGGCGCGGTCCCCCACGGCCCCGCCGAGCAGGAGGAGGACGGTCCGGGGCAGGGTGATCGCGGTCAGGACGAGGGCCGCCGTCCGGCCGCCGTGGGCGCTCGCCGCCCACCCGAGGGCGAAGGTCAGGGCCGCGTCGCCGGCCAGTGAGGCCCGGGTGCCGGCGAGCCAGAGCAGGTAGGGCCGGGGCAGGGCCGGTCGCCGTACGGGCGGGACGGGCGGGACGCGCGTGGTGCCGATGGTTCGCATGACGGGCGACCGTAGGGCCCTCCAGTTGGTCGAGGGCAAGCCGAGAACGAGCCGCCGGGGCCGGCACCGCCACCTCCACCGTCACCGTCACCGTCGGCGGACGACGGCCAGGAGGACGAGCGACGCGGCCTGGATCGCGGCCACGACCGCGACGAGCGCGGGGATCGACGTCTCGTACAGGGCGCCCGTCAGGACGCCTCCGGCCAGGGTGGCCGCGCCCGTCACGGCCGCGAAGACGCCGTACGCGGTGGCGCGATTGGGGGCCGGGACGAGGTCGGCGATGGTGGCGCGGAGCGTCGCCTCGCTGAGGCCGGTCGCCGCACCCCAGAGGAGTGCGCCCGTGACCGCCGCCGCCAGGGTGTCCGTGAACGCCAGGGCCGGGACGGCGGCGGCCAGGGCCGGGAGCGCCAGCAGGACGCGCGGGCCGACGCGGTCGTACAGCCACCCGGCCACCAGGGCCGCCGCCGCGTCGGCGAGCATCGCGCCCGCGTACAGCACCGGGATCAGCGAGACGGAGAGCAGGTGGCGCTGGACGAGGTGGTAGGAGAGCAGGCCGAAGGTCGCGAAGCCCGTCATCGTGGTGGCCGTGAAGGCCGCGTAGACCCAGAACACCCGTGGCAGGCGGCGCGATCGGGACCGCTCCCGGCGGGCTTCGGGCACTGCGGCGGGCTCGTACACCGCGGGGTCGGGCACCCGGGTGCGCAGCCACCCGAGCAGCACCAGGACGGCCGCGCCCGGGATCGCGAGGACGCCGAGCGCCGGGCCGTACCCGCCGCCCGCCGCCAGGACCCCGGCGACGGTGAGCGGCCCGACCACCGCGCCGACCTGGTCGAGCGCCTCGTGGACGGCGAAGCCCCGGCCGCGGCCGGTCGCGGCGGTGGCGTGCGAGAGCAGCGTGTCCTTGGCCGGGGAGCGCACCGCCTTGCCGACCCGCTCCGCGACGACGAGCACGCAGGCCGGCCCGAGCGCCCCGACGACGCCGAGCGGCGGCACGGACAGCACGGTGAGCGCGTAGCCCGCGATCGTCAGCGCCCAGAAGCGCCCGGTGCGGTCGGCCAGCGGCCCCGACACCAGCCGCAGGCCCAGCGCCGCCGCCTCCCCGGCGCCCGTCACCGCGCCGACCACCACGGCGGAGGCCCCGAGCGAGGCGAGCAGCGGGCCGGTGACCGACCGGGCGCCCTCGTACACGAAGTCCGCCAGGAGGCTGATGATCCCCCACCAGACGACGAACCGCCACGGTCGCATCGGCGCGGTCCCTCCGGTCCCCCGGTCCCTGGTCACCCGCTGACGATCCGCCGTCCGGTGACGCCGTCCGGCCGGATCCGCACCCACAGCGGCCGGTCGCCGCCCGCCCACGGGGCCGAGCCCGGCAGGCCCGCGAGGTGCCGGAGCTCCTCCTCGTCCGTGACGTGGTGCGCGGTGCCGAGCACCAGGACGGTCCAGCCGCGGCCGAGGTACTCGTCGAGGTGGTCGACCTGGAAGGACGCCTCCACGCCGTCCTCCGGGTCGGTCACGCTGCCGGTGGCCGTCCGGTACGCGAACGAGCCCTTGTCCACGACGTAGTTGACCGGGAACACCACCGGGCCAGGCCGCACCGGCAGGCCGACCCGGCCCACCCCGTGGGTGCCGACCAGCTCCCAGCACTCGGTCTCGCCGAGGTCGAGCAGGCGCGGGCGCGGCCCCGGCGCCCCCTGCCCGGGCGGGGCGTCGGCGCGCCCCTCCACGAGGACCTCCCGGGTGGTTCCGAGCACGGCGGCGATGCGGACGAATCCGCCCGGGTCGAAGGCGGGGCCGGCCGTCAGCAGGTGGCGCAGGTAGTTCGGCGCCATCGCCGCGCGCTGCGCCAACTCATCTTCGCTGATTCCGAGTTGCTCACGCCTTTCGGCGATCCTGCGGGCCGCGGCGGCGGCGCCGGGCTCGGCGGCTGGGGTGTCGGTCACGGTGGCGGCTCCTCGGCTGGGCTGGTCCGGACGGGCCCCGGCCCCCTCGGCTCCGGCGGGGCCCTCGGCACTGGCGCGGGCCCATCCAATCGCCCGGCCGCCGCCAAGTCGAGCACGGCCGGACCACCGTGCGTGTCGCCGGCCCGGCCCGTCCCGCCCACCGCCTGGTGGACGCGCCTTGATCCGATTCCCGTCGAACTGCGATCATCTGACCTGATGCGTAATCAGGTTCGGGTCGAGCACGGGGAGAAGAGATGTCCATGATCGTAGTGACGGGTGCCACCGGCACGGTCGGCTCGAAGATCGTCACGGGGCTGCGCGAGCGCGGCGAGAGCGTCCGCGCGCTGCTGCGCAATCCCGCCGAGGCGCCGGCGGAGTGGGACGGCGGGGTCGAGAAGGCCGCCGCCGACTTCTCCGACCCGGCCTCGCTGGACGCGGCGCTCGCCGGCGCCGACGTGGTCTACCTGCTGGTCGCCGTCCACCCGGACATGGCCGACCACGAGCGGAACGTGATCGACGCGGCAGTGCGCACCGGCCGCCGGCCGCGCGTCGTCCTGCACGCCGCCGCTGGCATAGAGCAGCGCCCGGCGGGCGTCCGGTTCGTGGCCTCGCACGTCGCGGGCCTGGACCACCTGCGGGCGAGCGGCCTGCCGTGGACCGTGATCGCGCCGAACGGCTTCTACCAGAACTTCCTGGGCATGGCGCAGAGCGTGCGGGCGGGCCGGCTGGCCGTGCCGGGCGGCGAGGGCGCGGTGTCGTACGTCGACGCGCGGGACGTCGCCGCGGCGGCCGTCGAGGTGCTGGCGACGGAGGGCCACGAGGGCGCCGTCCACACCCTGACGGGCCCGGCGGCGCTCACCCACGACGCCCTCGCCGAGCAGCTGGGCGCGGTGGCCGGCCGCACGGTGCGGTACACCGCCGTCGCCCCCGACGCCGCCCTCGCCGGCATGCTCGACGCCGGCTGGGACCCGTGGCGTGCCGAGGGCATGGTCGAGCTCTACGGCCTGTACGCGGCCGGGCACGCCTCCGCCGTGAGCCCGGACGTCGAGAAGCTGACCGGCCGTGCGGCCCGCTCCTTCGCCGAGTTCGCCGCCGAGCACGCCGGGGCCTTTGCCGACTGACCTCGCGTCGACTGACCCCACGTCGGCTGACCCCACGTCGGCGGGCCGCCGCCGTCGCCCTCACCCGGACGGCCGACGGCGGCTGCTCCGCCCGTGTGATCACCGCCACTCCGGACCGCCCCGGTTCACCGCCGGTTCAGCGCGGGCGGAAGATCTGTTCACCTCCCCCGTCTAAATTCTTCACCCCGGGGATCACCAGGCCCCCGGAACCCGCGTCCGAGCGCGGGCCGTGAAGAACGAGGGGAAACGAAGAGATGCTCCAGCGGAACCGCCGGTCCAGCAGCCTTGCCCTGAGTGCGGTGGCACTGGTGGGCGCCCTGTCCCTGACGGCGTGCGGCAGCGACGACAACAACCCGGCCCCCGCGGCGAGCGGTTCCTCAGCCGCCGGCGGCGCGTCGATCAGCTGCGGCAAGAACGGCTCGCTCCTCGGCGCCGGCTCCACCGCGCAGGGCCCCGCGATCGACGTGTGGAAGAACCTCTACGCCGCGTCCTGCTCGGGCACCACCGTCAACTACAGCGGCGGCGGCTCCGGCGCGGGCGTCCAGCAGTTCAACCAGGGCAAGGTCCAGTTCGCGGGCTCCGACTTCGCGCTCAAGCCCGCCGACGTCGACGCCTCGAAGGCCGTCTGCACCGGCGGCAAGGCGATCGACCTGCCGATGGTGGCCGGCCTCGTCTCCCTGGTCTACAACGTCGACGGCGTCGACAACCTGATCCTGGACGGCCCCACCGCCGCCAAGATCTTCGACTCGCAGATCACCAAGTGGAACGACCAGGCGATCGCCGCCCTCAACCCGGGCGCCAAGCTGCCGGACGCCGACATCCAGTCCTTCCACCGCTCGGACGACTCCGGCACCACCTTCAAACTGTCCTCCGACGTAGCCAACACCCACGGGGGCGCGGGGT
>NZ_JBHWGD010000217.1:1895-4556 GCF_042733235.1 Kitasatospora sp. NPDC059722 | reverse complement strand
GGATTCCAGCATTCAATCCCCCCAACCCCCCGCATCTCCGGGGGGCTCCCTCGCCGGTTGGCGTCAAACAAACGGGTTTGTTTGAGTGCTGAAAGGGTCCGGGTGGCGCTGAGCGAGTCAACTCCTTAATCCTCCCTACGGTCCGGTTACCGTTGACTCACGCCAAGAGCGCACGCTGCCCATTTAGAGATAAGACAGCTCCAACGCTTTTCTTATGTATTCTTCTTCTGTGATTTCTCCATGAAACCGCCTTTCTAAAAGCTTTTCCTCTCCTTCCGTCAACACTAAACCCTCAAAGCCAAGGGTTGCTCTTACATATTTCATCCCTGTTTCAAAATCAATCTCTTGCATTACTACCCCCTCCTCTTTATCAAAAGCCCCTGCGGGTCATTTCCGCCCGTACGCCCCAATTTATTTGGTGCGTATAACTGGGCACTCCGTGATCCATGAGTAACCACAGATATTTTTAGCCATATTATGAATAAGCCCGTTTTGATGCACACTCAAAGGATGGGTTCATTCTACACTTTCGTTTGGCTTACTTTTCTTGTCAGATTCAACCCCAAAAGAACTGACCAGGATTCCTCGGGTTTCCTTATCAGTTCTTTCTTTTTCTCCGCTCCAAAACAAACTCGAACTTAAAAAATCGCCTTTAACCCCTTGATATAACTGACTTTCTCCGTTCATTTAGTAACGCAGCGTTCCTTTTCAATTGCACCCTTTTACAAAACAACTCAAATAAAGGGTGCAGTACTTAAAGGGCTTTAGCCTCGCTATAGCGAACCCTTTTTAAGGGGTGATTCGTGATGGATATGGGAGTTAAATTATCGTCAAAAGACGTCGCAAAACATCTCGGTATAGAGCCTGTGACCGTCCGCAAGTATGCAAGTATGCTTGAAGAACAAGGGTATTCATTCAATAAGGACTCAAAAGGATGGCGACTCTATACCGAGGATGACGTAAAGACTTTAGAGTATCTATGTACAATGACTAAAATCAATGGACACTCACTCGACGAAACGGTAAAGCATATAGCCAGCCTATATCGTTCAAAACTGACCATATCGGATACCGCTACATCGCTACAAGACAATCCTTTGATTGAATTCATGAAGCGACAGGAAGACTTCAACCGCCGCATGGCAGAACGGATGGAGCAATTCGAAAAGAGACAGCAAGAAAGGCACGAGACACTCACCGCTGCATTACGTGAGTCCCTTGAGACACAAAAAATGATCGCAGCCACCAAACAAAAAAAGTGGTGGAAATTTTGGAAGGGCAATTGATTGCCCGTTTTCACCGCTCTAATTCATTGTCCTTGTATTTATTGGCTTCTCTAGGCATTCCAGCCGTACGGAAAAACGATGCCGCTAACTTCCGCATCTTTGGCAATTTTTCTTTAGCCCACTGAACCATTTTGTCTTTCCATTGTTCCAGTACGGCAACTCTCTCTTTTAGTGTCTTATTTTCCTTTTTTAACGCCTTGTTTTCTCCAGCCACTTTTTCAAGCGTTTGATTCTGCTTCTTGGCGAAACTCAAAACCTCAGCATACTGCCCGTTTCTCTTATCAAGTTCCTGTTTTAGTTTTAAGCTCTCCGCAGCTTCGCTATTTCTTTGAATGATCAAAACTTTATTTTCAGCTGACAGTTCCTCGTTTTCCGTTCGTAAAGTCGTCAGTTCCTCTTTCACTTCCTGCCGCAGATCCTGACGCTGCTCTTCCGTAAATTCCTTTGCAAGCTTGCGCCGCATCTCCTTTTTGGACGCTTCAACTTCCGAATGGATCCTACTCTGCAGTTCCTGAAGCCGTTGGTCTTTTTCATCCGCCCGATCTGCTTCCTGCCGGGCGATAGACTGCCAGCGCTCCTTTTCCTTCGTTTCCGACTTCAATTGCCCCGCCAACTCGGCTGCTGTTTTAGTTTTCTGCTCCGCATAGGCGTACAAAGCATGAAGTTCCCGCTCCGGCACAATGACTTTATCCTTTTTGAGCCACGCTTTTTCATGTTCAATAGTCGGCATTTTCAACTCTTCAGCCTTAACTGTCAGCGATTCTTTTTTCACTTCTATAACTGCTTGAACAGCTTTGTTTTGCTTTTCCAGTTCCTCTCTCTGCTTTTCCTTTAAAGCAATTTCAGCATTAAGCCGCTCAAGCTCCGCTTTCCGCTGATTTATTTTATACTGGTGAACATTCTCATGCTTCTTTTCGCTTGGTTCGCCGCGTACCAGGTCAAAACCGTTTTCAACCATGTGCCGATGAAAATCATCTTGAATGGCTTTCATCTTCAATTTGCCATTAAAAAAATCTTTCGCAGAGAGTCGACCGTCCTCCGTGATCGGTACAATACCAACATGCATATGAGGAGTCGCTTCATCCATATGGACTGTGGCATAAAGCATGTTTTCAGCGCTGTATTTCTCTTTCAAATGATCAACCGCTGTTTCAAAATAGCGCCGCTGCTCCTTCTCGCTCATCCCATTCATATAGTCAGGACTTGCCGTGATCAAAAATTCGCTGACCAAGACAGCATCCGCTCGGACCTTCCGTTTGACCCGCCCCCCAAATTTTTTATTTAACGCGTTTTTATTGCAAAAACGTTTGTGGGTAACCAGAACAATATTTTATTGGGTCCGGGGCCCTGATATATTTTGATTTTTTGTTTTTTT
>NZ_JBHWGD010000217.1:0-1885 GCF_042733235.1 Kitasatospora sp. NPDC059722 | reverse complement strand
CTTTTGAATAGCTAATCGGTTTATCGTTCACCAGATCATAATTTAAGTGCGTCCGCTCCCGATCTATATTTTCATTTTTGCTTTTTTGAAACTCCCGCTGATTGTGTTTTTGTGTTCCATTCAATCTATCTTTTTTGTATTTTTCCATCCTTATGACCGCATAATTTGCCATGAGAAAAACCCCCGATTCAGACCACTGTATAGGGGTTATGGTAACACAAAGTTTATCTTTGGTGTAACGCACTACACCAAATTATGCCCATGGCAAATTTGGACGTGCGACCTGCGGTGCTGGTGGCTCTCTCATTCTCGCTATCGCATCGAAAGTTCGTGCCACTTGTCGGCTGTCCGCCGACCCGATTTTTCCGCCGATGAGAGATCGGCAGAAAATCAGAAAAACCCTTGCTGCTTCCACAGCATTTGACACATGAACAAATTGTTCTATGTGTCAAATTTTCAATCAAAGAAAGTATGCTGCGGCAACACGCAGCTACTTTCTCTATTTTTAAAACCATCTTCCCAATCAAAATGATATTAAGACATTGATATATCTGTATTTCGCACACTATAAAGACCGCAAAAATGCCCGCAATCAAAAGTTCAACCTCATAGGAATTTTTATTCAATTTATTTGAAATATTGTTATTTTATTCATATTCAGATACAAGCTATGTTAACGTGAATTCGGTACCAAAATCATACAAGGGAGAGTGTGAAAATGAGGAAATGGATTCTGTTTATGATTATCAGTTTTGTTACACTTGGATTAGTATTGCCTTCAGGCGAAGCTTCTGCTGAAGAAGTAAAGAGTCAATATACGCCCCAAGATTATGAAAAGTACCTCGCAAATTACGATTCAGATGCAGCTAAAGCAGCCGGTGTATCTCCAGAGTACATATCGTCAGCTGTTATGGAAGCTGGAAAAATCCTTGAAGATTTTAAAGCCTTATCAAAAGAAGATCAGGAAAAATTTGTGGAAAGCTTTACAAAGATCGATCCTATCAACATAGAAGAAAACGAAGTTGTAGTTGATGACCCAATCAATGCTATGGGGGACAAAGGCGTTTCTTACGAGAACTCAGTTAAGTTTTTCGGAGTACCCCAGACTACTTACAAAGTTTCCGTTAACTACAATGTATCTGGTGGAAAAGTGAAAAAGATCAACTCTTCAAATGCAAGAGTAGTCCGCAACTTGAATCCAGTAGTAAGAACAGGCTTAAATACAGGCGGCAAGAACGCTTGGGTTACAGGCGATAACAAAGCAGCAGTTTCAGGAAGTTTCTATTATCAAATCGGGCCAATCAAAGACATCGGTATCACTCTAGGTAACGTATTTATCAAAGCCGTCGGCGATAAAAATGGAAAACGCACTTACAAGAAATTCACCGTTGATTGAGCCTAAAAAGTGAGGTCATGGTATGTCTAAGCGTGTAAAAGTAACATTGTGGAGCATTCTAGGAATCCTAGTTGTGTTAAGCGTGATCGGCATTGTTGCTTTCTACCAAACGTTTCCAAGCTAGTCAAATAGTAAAGCAGACCTTTAAGGGTCTGCTTTACTTAATTATGTAATTGTTCATGGCAAAACAAAAATCATGTGAATTTTTTCAAGTGATTTAGGTAAAATAAAAATGAATCCTTGAAAAATCCAGCTAGTACCTTGACTTTTCAAGAATTCGCAACATATAATATGTTTAGATGCAGGTGGTAAAGGAAACCCCTCGTAAAAAAAAGAAATCCTTAATGAAAGATGTAATGGTGGTAGGGAGTGCCCCACGTTAAAAAAAGAAATCCCATCGAATGATAAAAAATATGTTGTAAGATATTTCAAAAATACCTAGTATTTTTACTAGGTCTTTTTTATTTTTTAAATCACTTAAGGGGAAAA
>NZ_JBHWGD010000216.1:3952-4571 GCF_042733235.1 Kitasatospora sp. NPDC059722 | reverse complement strand
ATCCCCTGCCGGGCCGCCGCCGTCTCCGGGCTCAGTGCCCGCCGACGGCGTCCGTCGGCCTCGCGTCGCCCGTCGGCCTTGCGTCGCCCGTCGGCCTCGCGTCGTCGGTCGGCCTTGCGCCGTCCGCCGGCCTCGCGTCGTCCACGGGAGTCACGACCTCCTCGACCGGCCCGATCCCGAACGCGAACTCCGAGGCGTCCGCCGCGGCCGCGTACGGACTCACCATCGCCCGCCGCTCCTCCTGCATCGCCGTCAGCCGCCGCACCACGAGGATCGCCAGCACGGCCGCCGCGGCGCGGACCGTCCCGGCGGCGGAGTCGACCACGAGCAGGGCCTGCGGGTCGACCGTGCCGAAGGAGCGGCCGGCCAGATCGTCGGCGATGCGGGAGAGGAGCAGCGAGACGAGCCACGCCGTCCACCAGGCCGAGACCAGCCCGTGCCCGACCGGCCGGCGCCGGCCGTCCCGGTCCACCGGCGCACTCGCGTCCCAGCTGTCGGCCATGAGCTGCTGCGGGAACCAGAACTGGACGATCGGCGTGATCCAGGGGCCCATAGTCCAAACCCTGCCCCCCCGGGGGGCCTGCGCCAGGAAAATGGCCGCCTTTATCCCTAAGCCGGA
>NZ_JBHWGD010000216.1:301-3942 GCF_042733235.1 Kitasatospora sp. NPDC059722 | reverse complement strand
CCGGCCCCCCCCGACCCGGCCCCCGGCGCCACGCGCTCCCCCGCGGGGGCCATTGCGGTCGGGGGGAAACAATACGGGGACGTGGGGGGTCACCCCGCCCCCTATCGTCCATCCCGTGCCGCGCCGGTGGCCGAGCGGCAGGAAGAGGCCGGCGTTCTGCCGTACGCGGTAGAACCAGATGATGAACGCGGTCGCGCCCAGGGCGAGGAGGAGGAAGGCGACCCCGTCCAGCCCCTTGGCCAGGCTCTCCAGCGTGTCGAAGTCGCCGAGCGAGACGTCCGAACCCGGGTCCTGCGCAAGGGAGTAGAAGACCAGGGCGGTGACGTCGGCGCCGACGGCGAGGACGGCCAGCAGGATGTTGAAGGCCAGTGCCACGTAGGCGAGGATCGCCGGTACGACGGGCGAGCGGTACGCCCTCGGCCACGTCGGGTCGGCCTCGGCGCAGCTCAGGCAGCGCCGGTTCGGGATCGCCGCAGGGCGAGCCCCGCACACCGCACACATCATCAGAATCGGTCCACTCCTGGGGGCCGCCGGGCGCGTACGTCGCGCTCCGGTCGGTCGGGCCGTCGCCCCGAGCGGGGCGGGCGCGCCGAGCCTAGTGGGGCGGCCGGGACCTCCGCCAGTGGAATACCGCCGGGATCGCCGCAGGTCAGGGGCTGTATCGGGGGAATCCGGGCAGATCCTCCGAAGGCCGCTCGAACACCCGCAAGTCCCGGAGTTCCCGAACCTCCCGATGGTGCGTCACGCGTCGTTCACGTTCCGGTCGCTGGCCTTCGGGTGAATGAGGGCGCCCACAGTTGTACAGCCAACTGTGGCTCCCCCCTCAGCCTCCGTGACCAGCCGCGCGCGGAACCGGCCCCGCCGATCCCGGTGATCCCGACGATCCCCGGCGACTCCGGGCGGGCCCGGCCTCCCCGGCGGCGGACAGGACAACCGTGGCCGCAGGCAGCGCCCTGACCCTCACCGCACCCGCCAACCCGACCGAAGGCGACCGGCTCGCCTTCCACTGGACCACCGACGCCCCCGACGCCAAGAACTGGGTCGGCATCTACGACGGCAGCCGCAAGCCCGGCACCGGGTCCTCCCTGCTGTGGAAGTACACCCCGGGCGGCTCCGGCGACCTCCAGCTCGACACCTCGGCGCTCACCGGCGGCCCGTACACCGCCTACCTGCTGGCCAAGGACGGCTACGGCGTCCTCGCCCAGACCGAGCCGTTCAGCTTCCGCCCCAGGCCCGCCGTCGTGCGCCCGCACGCCGCCGTGGACTCGCTGACCACCGCCCCCGTCGCCCCCGGCGCCGCGGTGTCCGTCAAGCTCGGCGGCCTGTGGTCGCGCCCGGCCGGCAACCCGGTGGGCACCGCGACCTTCCGCAAGGCCGGCGGCGCGGCCTGGGCCTCGGTCAGCGCGGACGGCACCCTGACCGGCACCGCCCCCAAGGCCGGCCAGAACCCGGAGATCGTCGTCGTCGGCGTCAAGGACAGCGCGGGCGCGACCGACACGATCACCGTGCTGGTCCCGGTCGCCGACCCGGCCGGGCCGCTGCGCCTGAAGACCGCGAGCTGGAACCTGCACGACGCCGGCAGCGGCTACACCGACGCGCTGGAGAAGCAGGTGCGCGTGGTGCTCGCCCAGGGCCTCGACGTCGTGGCGCTCCAGGAGACGGCCGGTACCCAGGCGCAGACCCTCGCCACCGCGCTCGGCTGGTACGCCTACCAGAGCTCTGGCAGCGTGGGCATCCTCAGCCGTCACCCGCTGGCCGACGTCACCCCGGTGGCCGCCGACCTGCCCGCCGCCGCGGCGACCGTGCGGCTGCCCGGCGGACGGACCGTCCGCTTCTGGGCCGCGCACCTCGACGAGAGCGACTACGGCCCGTACGGCGTCCAGGACGGCCGCACCGCCGCGCAGGCCGAGGCCGCCGAGAACGCCTCCGTCCGGCTCAAGCAGGCCAAGGCGCTGGCCGCGGCCGTCCGGGCCGACGTCGCCAAGCACACTCCGGTGGTGCTCGCCGGCGCGCTCTCCTCGCCCTCCCACCTGGACTGGACGGCCGCCACCGCCACCGCGCACGGCAATGTCGGAGCCGTCAACTGGCCCGTCTCCAAGGAGTTCCAGGCCGCTGGGCTGACCGACACCCTGCGCGAGGAGAGCCCGGACCCGGTCAAGGTCCCGGCCGCGACGGCACCACCGGTCCCTGGATCGACAACACGCCGGTCACCGACAACCCCGTCGCCGACTGGACCACCTACGCCGAGCGCCTGGAGAAGGCGGGCGTCAGCTGGCGCGTCTACCACAACCCCAGCAAGGACGACCGCACCGGCGACTACGACGACAACGCGCTGTCCTACTTCAAGCAGTTCCACGACTTCCCCGCGGACGACCCGCGGTACGTCAACGCGATGACGAAGTTCGACCCGACGGACTTCGACCGCCACTGCAAGGACGGCACCCTCCCGACGATCTCCTGGCTCGTCGCGCCCTACCTCTTCTCCGAGCACCCGGCGGCCGGCCCGGCCTACGGCGCGCACTGGGTCGACATGGCGCTCCAGTCGCTGATGTCCAACCCGGAGGTGTGGCAGCACACCGTCTTCCTCGTCATGTACGACGAGAACGACGGCTACTTCGACCACATGGTCCCGCCCACCCCCGAGGCCGGCACGCCCGAGGAGTTCACCCAGGGGCGGGCGATCGGCCTCGGCAACCGTGTGCCGCTGTGGGTCGCCTCCCCGTGGTCGCGCGGCGGCTGGGTCAACTCCCAGGTCTTCGACCACACTTCGGTGCTGCGCTTCATGGAGGTCGTCACCGGGGTCGCCGAGCCGAACATCTCGGCCTGGCGCCGGGCCGTCTGCGGCGACCTCACGAGCTGCTTCGACTTCGCCGCACCGGACTTCTCGATCCCGAAGCTGCCCGACACCAACGCCCTGATGGCCAGGGCCGACGCGGGCGCCAAGCTGCCCGGCGTCGCCCTGCCGGCCGTCGGCGCCCAGTCGATGCCCGTCCCGGAGCGCGGCGACCGCCCGCACCGCCCGCTGCCCTACCAGCCGTGGGCCGACGCCGAGGTGGACCGCAGGAGCGGCAAGGTCACCTGCACGATGAGCAACGACGGTTCGGTGGCCTTCCCGTACACCGTCTACCCGAACATCGTCCTCCCGTTCGCCGGCACGCCGTTCACCGTGGCCCCCGGCGCCACCGCCACCTACGTGTGGGACGCCGCGGCGACCAACGGCCGCTACGACTTCACGGTGCACGGCCCGGACGGTTTCGTCCGCCGCTTCGCCGGCACCGTCGTCCGCGACGGGCAGGGCGGCCAGAACGACATCGGCGTGCCGATCGTCACCGCCGACCTGCGCGGCGACGTCAAGCTCACGCTCCAGGTGGCCAACGACGGGCTGACCGACGTCGCCTTCACCGCCGCGCCCAACGACTTCGCGGGCACCGCGCAGACGGTGTGGGTCAAGCCCGGCAAGCAGGCCAACATCGCCTGGCCGCTGGACAAGCAGGGCCGCTACGACGTCGTCGTCACCGCCCACACAGGCCAGCGCTTCGTCCGCCGCTACGCGGGCTGGGTGCACTGACCCGACCCGACCCGACCCGACCCGACCCGACCTGACCCGACCCGACCCGAGCCACGGCCGGGGGCGCCGAACC
>NZ_JBHWGD010000216.1:0-291 GCF_042733235.1 Kitasatospora sp. NPDC059722 | reverse complement strand
GGGGGGGGGGGGGGGGCGCGCCCCCGCGCGCGCGCCCCGGCCGCCGCCTCGGCCGGACCGTCGGACCCCGCCGCTAGCGTCGGGTCCATGCAGAAAATCACCACCTTCCTCTGGTTCGACCAGCAAGCCGAAGAGGCCGCCGCCTTCTACACGTCGCTCTTCCGCGACTCCCGCATCACCAACGTCACCCACTACCTCGACGGCGGCCCGGCGCCCGCCGGTTCGGTCATGACCGTCGAGTTCGAACTCGACGGCCGGCCGTACGCGGCCCTCAACTTGACACTAAAACAC
>NZ_JBHWGD010000215.1:0-4573 GCF_042733235.1 Kitasatospora sp. NPDC059722 | reverse complement strand
CCCCGCCCGGCCGGCTCAGCCGCCGCGACTCCGGGTCACGGAAGTACAGCGGGCGGCTGAGCGAGGAGTAGACGATGCGCTGGTAGCCCTCGGCGTGGAGCAGCTCCCAGAGGGTCTCCTCCAGGGTGCGCACCCGGTAGTCCGGGTCGACGAAGACGTCGTCCACGCCGGGGCCGTACAGGACGGTGAAGGGCTCGTCGGTGCTCAGGCGCAGGTCGCGGAAGCGTTCGCCGCGCGCGAGTGTGGTCATGCGCCCTCGCCCCGGGGCTTGGGCCGCAGGTCGTAGCGGGGGTCGTCGGTCCTGAGGTCGGGGGTGCCGGGTTCGAGGCGCGGCATCGGGACGGGGGCGTGTGCCTGGTGGCCGCCGGCCTCCAGCATCCGCCGCACCGCCTCGGCGCGGGCGCGCTGGTCGGCCTCCGCCTCGGTGTCGCGGTCGGAGGAGATCACCCGGATCACGTTGCGGCCGGAGGCCGGGTCGGCGGTGTCGATGTCGATGACGATCTCGCTGCCGGTCTCGTGCCGGAGCCGGGTGATGTGGGCGCCGCGCTGGTCGGAGCCGACGAAGTCGTCCTCGACGTAGGCGTAGAACGCGGTCTCGGCCAGCGCCTGGACCACCTCGTCGGCGAGGTTGACGCGGATCTGCGAGGCGAGCTGGCACAGGCGCGCCTGCCGCACGGTGTCGGCCAGTTGCGCCTCCAGGGCCGGCGCCTCCTCCCGGCAGATGCGCTCCAGCTCCTCGGCCGTGGTGGCCTCGTCGCGCGAGCGCGCCAGCAACTCGTCGAGGTGGTCGCGGAGTTCGTCCAGGGCGCCGGCCGACCAGAAGTCGACGTCGAGCGAGTAGCCGGGGATCTCCCGCTGATCCGGTCCGACGACCGGCAGCTGCGCGCTGCGCCGCACCTGCTGCTCGACCAGCAGCACCGCCTGGACGGCCGCGGACTGCCAGGACCGGCGCAGCAGTTCGGCCTGCTCGATGCGGACGCGGAGCTCGCTGAGGGTGTAGTAGCCCTCCTGGGCCACCGCGAGCGCAGCGTCGTAGCGGCCGAGGTCGTGGTTGCCGCGCGCCTGGCCGAGGCGCAGTCGGACGGCGTCCAACTCGCCCGGGGCGTAGCGCTCGTGGGGGAGGGTGTCGGTGATGAGATCGGCCATGGAGCCGGCGTCGGCGAGCCAGGTGGCGGAGAGCTGTTCGGCCCTGGTGCGGTCGTGCTGCAACTCCTTGACGTCGGCGGTGAGTCCGGCGATCTCGGCGCGGCGCTCGCGGCGTTCCTCGGCGAGATCGGTCTCGAACTTCCGCCGCTGCTCGTCGAGTTGCGTGCGCGTCTCGGCGCGCAGCTCTCCGGCCGTATGGGTCAGCCGCTGGTGGAGGTCGGCGGCCTGCTGGTGGAGCCGCCGGTTGGTTTCCTCCTCCAGCGCGCGGTTCTGGTCGCTGAGCCGGCGGACGGCCTCCTCGCTCTGCTGCTGGCGGCGCCGCACGGCCTCGAACTCGCCGGCCATGTCGGCGCGGGCCTGCTCGCGCACGCCCTGGATGAGCTTGGGCAGGTCCCGGCGGACCGTCTTCAGCTCGTCGGCGCTCTTCAGCAGGCGGTACCACTGGGACTCGTCCACCTGGATCTGCTTGCGGCCGCTCATCGTGCCCTCCCTGGGTCTGCTTGCGCGATCCGGTTCCGTACGGTGGTGACGGCCGTGTCGAAGGCCTCCAGGAGGCCCGTGGGCGGCACGCCGACGAGCAGGGCCTCGGGCCCGTCGAGGGCGATCTCGGCGCTGCGCGGGCCGTTCTCGTAGTCGTGGTCCTCGGCCCGGGAACGGCTGCTGAGCCGGTGCACCCGTTGGTTGGTGCTGCCGCGCAGGCCGCGTCCGGTGTTGTGCCCGGCCACGTAGAGGCCGTCCACGAGCACGTCGACGAGGGCGAGCAGGCGGGGGACGTCCGGGTGCGGCGGGTGCTCGCGGAGGCGTTCCAGGCGGTGGCCGGTGAAGCAGAGGACGGAGACGTCCCGCCGGGCGCGCGCCAGTTCGACGGTCTCGGCCAGGGCGGTGGCCTGGGCCATCGGCTCGCCGCCGGAGAGCGTCAGGCCGGTGACCCGCTCGTTCGCGAGCAACTCGGTGGCGAGGGCCTCCGGGCTGACGAGCCGGGCGGGCCGGTCCGGGATCCAGTCCGGGGACATGCAGCCGCGGCACGTGAACGGGCAGCCCTGCACCCACACGACCGAGCGCAGCCCCGGGCCGAGCGCCCGGGTGCCGACGTGCGTCGCGGCGACGTTCACCGCAGTGGCGGTCACGACGGCCGCCCCGGCGGTTCGGCCGGCACCGGCTGGTAGACGAACGCCGTGCCCGCGGCCACCACCCGGCTGCCGGGCGCGCAGGTGACGGAGCTCGCGCGCGCATGCGAGCCGTCCGGGCTGTAGCGGATGCGCAGGTCGATCCGGGCGCCGCGCTCCGACGCCCGGCGCCGGCCGCGCACCCGCCCGGCCCCGCCCAGCGCCGGGCGGAGCTGCACCCGGCGGCCGGTGAGCGGGACGTGTTCGGGGATCTGCTCGCCGAAGGCCGGCTCGATGAGCAGCACGCCGTTCAGCGCGGGCCGGTACACCCGCAGCCACGCGAGGACGAGCACCAGCAGGACCAGCAGCGGCAGGCCGATCAGGAGCGGCAGGGTCGCCGCCGAGCCGACCTGCCCGGAGACGTCCACCGGGAGCCCGGCCGGCTGGAGCGCCGGCGGGATGTCGAGCTGGAGGTCCGGCGCGAGGGCGGGCTGCCACGGCGAGCCGACCGTCCCCGTGACCTTCACGGTGGCGCTCGTGTGCTCCACGTGCTGCGGGGTCAGCAGTCCGCCGTCGAGCCGGCCGGTGATCCGCACCGGGATGTCCTGGGTGGAGCGGGGGGAGAGGATCAGCGAGGACGGCAGCCCCGACACCTCGAAGGGGTGGCCGGCGACGGACACGGCGATGCCGTCGACCGAGAGGGGCAGGCGGGCGGCGTGCGAGGTGAACGAGAGCGTGCCCGTCGCCTCGCCCTTGCCCAGGTCGAGCGTCGGCGGCCCCGACCAGGACACGGTGACGCCCTGTCCGTGGTCCGGCGCGAGCATCGCGCGGGCCTGCCGGAGGCGGGTGTCCTCGCCCGCGCGCTGGAGGTAGGAGCCGAGGTCCTGGATGCTGCCGGGCACGAGCTCCCGGGTGTCGGCGACGACCTGGCGCAGCAGCTCCGCGCCGGTCGCGCCCGTCGCCAGGGGCAGGGCGTAGCCGACGAGGTCGGTGTGCCCGGCGAGCTTGGCGGCGCGCGCGTGCAGGGCGGCCGTCCAGGTGGAGGTGGCGGCGACGGGGTAGGCGCTGCCGGCCGCGGGGGCGTTCTCGCCGTCCGTCATCAGCACCACGGAGGCGATCGGCAGGGCGTCGCTGCGCTCCAGCTCGCCGAGCGCGGCGTTGAGGGCCGCGCCGATGTCGGTGTCGCCGTTGGCACTCGGGGCGGCGGGCAGGCGGGACAGGATGTCCGTCGGGTTCCCGGCGGCGCCGATGTAGCGGGCGACGACGGTGGTGTCGAAGGTGTACAGGGCGACGTGGTCCGCGCCGGTGAGCCCCGAGAGGAAGGTCTGGAGCGTCTGGCGGACCGTCCCGTAGCGGCCCTGCTGCGTCATCGACGGGGACGTGTCGACGAGGACGACGTAGTCGGCGGGCTGGTGTTCGAGACCGAGGGCCTGGTAGACCTCGGCGCGCGTGGGCCGGTTCGGGTCGGCCGCGTGCGCGGCACCGGGCCGGAGCAGGCCCGGCAGGAGGATGGCCAGCAGGAGGATGGGCAGCAGGAGCGCGGCCGGCGGCCGGGCCGTGCGCGACGGATTCATCGGTGGTCTCCCTCAAGGACGCCCGGCAGTTCGCCGAGCGGGTACTCGTGCGGCTCGCCGGAGCCGCCCGCGGGCCGCAGCACGAGCCGGGTCGGGCCGGCCGCCGCCATCGCGATCCCGATGTGGAAGCGTTCGCCCTCCCGGCTCGCCGGCAGGGTCACCGCCCCGACCCGGACGGCGGGCCCGCCGGCCCCGTCCCGGACCCGCACCTCGGCCTCGCGAGGCCGCTCGCCGGCGCCCCCGACGGCGACCCGGCGCCCGGCCCGCTCGGCGAACACGGTGGTGCCGCCCGGCACCAGGCGGCCCGGCCCGCACAGCGTCAGCTCGGTCTCGGCGAGCCGCCCGCGGTGGACCCGCCGGGCGCCGATCAGCACCTCGTACGGGTACCGGTCGGCCGGGTCGACGAGCCCGGCCGCCACCAGGGCGGCGCCCAGGACGGCGGCCAGCGCCGGGTCCGCGGCGGCGGGCAGGCCGACCGCCCGACCGGCCCCGGCGGCGGCCCGCCGGACGGCGGCGAGCCGGGCCGGACCGCCGACGGCGACCACCGGCAGGCCGTCGAGCCCGGCCTCGGCCGCCGCGTGGCCGACCTGCTCGCGCAGCACGGCCAGGGCGTGCCGGGCCGCCCCGGCGGGCACCTCCCGCCCGTCGACCCACAGGACGGCCATGTCGTCGTAGCGCGCCGGGTGCCGCTCGGCCCGCGCGATGACGCGCTCCCAGCGGGCGGCGGAGCCGGGCGCGTCGCGGGCC
>NZ_JBHWGD010000214.1:0-4591 GCF_042733235.1 Kitasatospora sp. NPDC059722 | reverse complement strand
GGGGGGGGCCCCCCCCCCGCCGCCCCCCCGCCCCCCCCCCGCGGGGGGGGCCCCCGCGGCGCTGATGGAACGGGTCTCAGGCTGCGATCTGTGCAGGCCCACTGCCGGTCATTGCGGAGCGCAGGGCAGTTCGGACTCGGGCGGCACCTGCGGCGGCCACCTCTGCCCCCTTGCCGGCTGTTTGGGCGCGGGTTGTCAGCCCGGCGCACGGGCGGCAGATGCCCGGTCGTGGCACGGGGTCGTGGCACTTGGCGCACTCGGCGTAACGGGCCGGTGGCCGTGCAACGGGCCGGTCGGGCGGCATCTTCTGCTCCAAGCGGTAGCGGAGCAGGGCGGCCGCCGAGTGCACCGGGGTGGGCAGGCCCGGCAGCAGTGCCTGGGCGAGGTCGGCGTGGTCCGCGCCGCGTCGCAGCCACTGTGCGACAAGGGGCGCGAGTTCGGCGGCTTCGGCCTCGCCCAGGTGTAGCCGGGGCTCGGGTCGGATCACTCGGAACAGCGTGGCGACCGCCTCGCGGATTTCGGGCGGTTCCTCCTCGCCTCCCCGGTTGCTTTCGTCTGCCAGGCTTGGGGGGAGGGAGGGTTCTTGAAGCCGGTCCTTTACAAGAGGGCTGCCAGCAGGGCCGGTTGCCGCTTCACCGGGCGCCGGACGGGTGGTACCCGGTGGCGCGAGCTGCGGGGTGTCGTAGACGTGGGTTTCGGTGATGATCGTGCCGTCGGGCATGCGGATCTTCTCGACCCGGTAGTACCCGGCCTCGGTCAGCTCCTTCAACGCCTTGTGGACGGCGCCACGCCCCTGCGGGCTGGTGTCGGCCATGTGCCGTCCGTCCTCGCGCCAGCCGTCGGGGCGGGAGAGGAGGTCCGCGAGCAGGCCTCGGGCGGTGTAGCTCAGCCGCCGGTACTGGAGCACGGCGTTGGGTAGCACGGTGAAGTTGCGCACGTGGGCGCTACGATGGACTCGCATTGGGAGTGTTGGCTCCTGGTGCCGGACCCCGGGGTGTTGGTAGCACCGCCGGGGTCACCTGTTTTTGATTAGATTACGGAACGTACCACGACATTTGACGTAGCGTGAATTGTTCGTGGCATTCAACGTGAGACCAGCGCGCTGACGTAGCTACCGGCCCGCTCGCGCCAACAGGTCAGGGTCAGGCGGCTTCGGCCTGCTCCACTGCGGCTGCACTCGGCTGCGCGAGCCAGACCAGCCGTGCAGTGATCCCCGGTCGCCCGGCGAAATGGCGCAAGGCCCGGTTGGGAGATGCGAGGGTCATTCGCGCCTGCCCGTCGATGCTGATTACGTGCGCTCGCCCGCTGTGGTCGGCAACCCCCCAGGCCACGACCCACCCGTCGACGTTCGGGAGGCCCTCGCCCCAGACCTGGACGACGGCGAACAACCGGGGTGCGGTGTCGAGCACGAGCGCGCACAGCTCCTGGTCGAAGGTCGGGCCGGCCGACAGCCGAGGTGTGATCGGGCGGGGGCTATGCGGCGGCGCAGCAGCCATGGAAGTCTCCTACGTGAATGGGGAGTCGGACGCGGCGCTGCCACCGTCACGGGCAGTGGAACAGCTCGCACGGGGCGGTGTCAGATCAGCGAGGCCAGGACGCCACGTGGCGCGGCTGACGTCAGTCCGTCCGTCGATGTGGCTACTGGGCTGTGCGGGCGGAGTCTTCGCGGGTGCCGACGCGCGTCGGTGGGGAAACGTCGAGGTCGGCATGGACGACTTTGATGATGGAGCGGCAACATGTGCCCACTGTCGCGGAGTTCTTACTGTCCGTGAACGGATGGAGTGTGTCACTTCTCGAAGTCGTACCGGTGCCGAGTGATACGGCGTGTATTACTCCTCAGTTGATGATCACGGAGGTTCCGAGGATCGATGAGAGCTTGCGCAACTTGGCCGTGGTCGCGCTGCCCGCGCTAGCCTTCTGCGCGATCACCCCGGGCAGTCCCTGGTGCCGAGCCCAACCGGGCGCGGCCGAGCACACCTCAAGCAAGGTGTCCAGGGCGGCGTCGGACTGCCGGGTCTCGGCTTGGGCGAGCGCCACGTCCAGGAGCATCCGGTTACGCGCGGACGGGGTGAGCGAGTTCGTGTCGCCGATCGACTGGAACAGGGTGAGCGCCTTGCCGGGCCGACCGGTTGAGACAGCGATTCCGATCGCCTGTGCGGTGACTGTTGCCGGCCCGAACGCCGTGCCGTTCACCCTGACGTCCCTGCCCATCCGGGCTGCTACCGCAAGCCCCTGTGACAGCAGGTCATCGGCGCCAGCTACATTCCCCTGACGGGCAGCGACGACGGCCGCGAAGGTCACATGCCATCCGTAGGTAGCGAGCATTCCGAGATCCCGATCCCCGTACCTGGGCTCGATGGACTCGTGCGACATGCGGGCTGTCTCCTCGGCCTGGTCCAGCCGGGCATCCCGCACGCAGATCCACGACCGGCCGGATGCGACCATCGCTGAGCGGACGATGTCCTCGGCGCGATCGGCCTGGTGTTGTGCGTGCCCGATTCCGGCGTACGCGAGATCGCGGGCGCCGAACTGGTTCGCCACGTAGGCAGCGAGCCGGTAGGCGTCCGCGAGGATGCCCGCCGCCGCACTCTTCTGGTCAACCGGAGCGGCCGTCAGCGCGGCGGCGGCTTCGCGCAGCGCTGGTGCAATGCGTACTCCCGCGCCCACGTAGTTGCCGGAGCGGTAGGCCTCCCAAGCGGCGGCGAGTCCGGCCGCGAGTTCGGCCGGCCGTGGGGGTTGCACATCGACGCCGACGCCGGCGGCGGTGTCGTGGACGGAACGGGACAGCTCGCGCATCATCGCCCGGTCGGCGCCCTGCATCGCGCGGCGCGGGGCCTGCTGGCCGAGGATCACCGACACGTCGGTATGCAGCGCGGCCGAGATTCGCAGCAGCGTCTGGAGGCTGCCGCCGAGGTTGCGTTCGGCCTTGCGGATCGTCGCCACCGACAGGCCGGCAGCTTCGGCAAGCTGTTCCTGGGTCATGTCCGGTCCGCGGAGAAGCTTGATGCGCTCGCCTGTGGTGTAGTCGGTCCACTGCGTCATCGCTGGTTCCCTTCCGGGTACATGGCCGTACTCGGAAGGTACCCGCTCCCTTGGGTGGGTGGGCGTGCATTCGTTCCGTGGAGCTTTCGTCGACCTGCTGCTGCAAGACTCCTCTCATCGGGAAGAAGAATCGTGCGGCGGCGTTTTCGTCCTGGGCGAGGTCGGCGTGGCCCGCGCCGCGTCGCAGCCACTGCGCGACGAGGGGCGCGAGTTCGGCGGCTTGGGCCTCGCTCAGGCGCGCTCGGAGCTCGGGGTGGATCACCCGGAACGGCGTGGCGTACGCCGTGGATCGAGGTGGCCGTCTGCGTGCGGGGGGGCGAACCAGGACGCGTCCGGCACCAGCAGCAGCGGCCGGTGTGGCAGTCTGGCCCGGGCATCCGGGCCGGTGGCGGGCGATCCAGTCCAGCGTTGGCCGGTCCGTGACCTGGTGGTCCGGCAGTCGGCCGGTGCCAGCCGGCTCGTGCAGCGACGGTCCGCCGCCGGGCCGGGGTGTCGGCGAGATCATGAAGGTTCCTCGAAGGGTCGGGTGCGATGGGCGTCACGCTGGGCGTGGTGGTGCTGACGATGGGAAACCGGCCTGCGGAGCTGGCGGCGCTGCTGGAGTCGGTACGGGCCCAGGACGGCGGCGACAGCGGGGTTCGGACCGTCGTGCTCGGGCAGGGCGTGAAGCTGCCCGAGTTGCCGGAGTGGGTGGACGCGGTGGAGCTGCCGGAGAACCTCGGCATCCCTGGGGGCCGCAATGCCGGCGTCGAGCGGCTGCGCGAATTGGGCGGTACGGACGTGCTGGTCGTCCTGGACGACGACGGACTGCTGCCCCGCACCGACACGTTCCGGCTGATCCGGGATGCCTTCGAGCGGGACTCGAAGCTCGGCATCGTCAGCTTCCGGATCGCGGATGAGACCGGGTTCACCCAGCGCCGCCACGTGCCGCGCTTCGGCGCGAGCGATCCGATGCAGTCCGGTCCGGTCACGACGTTCCTGGGTGGCGGGCACGCCATCCGTATGATCGTGATCGACCAGGTCGGCCTGTTTCCCGCCCCGTTCTTCTACGCGCACGAGGAGACCGACTTCGCCTGGCGTGCTTTGGACGCGGGCTGGAGGATCGACTACCGCGCCGACTTGGTGCTGCAGCACCCGCGTACCGACCCGGCCCGTCACGCCGCCTACTACCGGATGACGGCCCGCAACCGGGTGTGGCTGGCCAAGCGTCACCTGCCCGCTCCTCTGGTACCGGTCTACCTCACCTCCTGGGCGCTGTACACGCTGGTTCGCCGGCCGCCGATGTCCGGGCTGAAGGCCTGGTGGTCCGGGTTCTTCGAGGGTGTTCGGGTGCCGTGCCCGCCGCGGCGGCCGATGCGGTGGAGCACGGTGTGGCGGATGACGCGGCTGGGCCGGCCGCCGGTGATCTGACAGCCGACCCGGCACGCCGAGGGGCAGGACCAGATGACGTGGGGGGCGGGGATTTAGGCCGGCCCGGGCCCCCCCCCCCCCCCACCCCCCCCCCGGCGGGGCGCCCCCCCCCCCCCGGGGCGGGGGGGGGGGCCCCCCC
>NZ_JBHWGD010000213.1:0-4592 GCF_042733235.1 Kitasatospora sp. NPDC059722 | reverse complement strand
CGCCACGTCGTCCTCGTCGTCGAGGAGTTCCCCGAGGAGGTGCGCGGCGAGGGCGTGCGGGGTCGGGTAGTCGAAGACCATGGTCGCCGGAAGCCGGAGCCCGGTGACGTCGGCCAGGCGGTTGCGCAGTTCGATCGCGGTGAGGGAGTCGAAGCCGAGGTCCCGGAACTCCCGCGCGGGGTCGACCGCCTGGCCCGAGGCGTGGCCGAGGACGCCGGCGGCCTCCGCGCGGACGAGGTCGACGAGGTGGCGCAGGCGGTCGCCCTCGCGCAGCTCGTACACGCGGGCGGCGAGGGCCGTGCCGGTGGTGCTCACGGCGGTGCGGCGCCCGGCGGGCAGGAGGGCGCGGAACATCGTCGGCACCTCGCCGCGCGGGCGGGCGCCCGCGGCCATGCGGCCGGTCGCGACCAGGTACGGCTCGTCGACGGCCATCGCGGCGTCGAGCAGCGCGAGGCCGTCCTCCTCGGTGAGCGGCGGGACGCCGGAGGAGCGGATGCGGTGCAGGTCGGCCTCGGTGAGCGTGCCCGTCATGCCGGCGGTCGGCACCCACGCACCCCAGCCGAGGGACTGGGCGGGTAGGCCGTTCTGACGGCGCCAGACGGCAAGCGCGTCGAGGTAGACGTTCGCCGCCGCGTAGTTGCCCTGGCCGGCGCTGCCCAGGACACCGGAGATGGACGAGAACAGGACGAAGGCCTTGAGGTCCTGGTCCTTGGTCAGCTCGTGCAGGTTCCACGCCGCGTCGACCTTGGGACGCAGGACGGCAGCGAGTCGCTCGGGCGTCAGTGTGCTCACGACGCCGTCGTCCAGCACACCGGCCGCGTGCACGACACCCGTGATCGTCCGGCCCTTCAGGGCCTCGGCGAGCGCCTCGCGATCGGCGGCGTCACAGGCCACGACCTCGACGTCGGCGCCCAGCTCGCGCAGGTCCTCCAGCCACACACCGACGCCCCCGCGGCGGCTCAGCAACAGCAGGTCCCGGACGCCGTGTTCCGCCACCAAGTGGCGTGCGACGAGACGGCCAAGACCGCCAGTGCCGCCCGTGACGACGACCGTTCCCTCGCCCCAGCCCGCGGACGACCCACCGCCGGGAGCGCGGGTCAGCCGGCCGACGCGCACGGCACCGTCGCGGACCACCACCTGCGACTCTCCGGTCGCCAGCACGGCGTCCAACGGGAACTCGCCGTCCGTGTCCACGAGCACGAACCGACCCGGGTTCTCCGACTCGGCCGCCCGCACCAGACCCCACACGGCAGCGCCCGCGAGATCCGACACCCCGTCGACCGCGCCCCGGGTGACGAGGACGAGGCGCGCATCCGCGAACCGCGGCTCCGCCAGCCACTCCTGCACCAGGCCCAGCACCCACGCCGTCACCTCGTGCACGTCCCCGGGCGTCGAACCGCCCGCCACCGGGACCACCACGACCTCCGGCACGTCGTCACCGAGCTCGGACAGCCCGGCGACCTCCACGGACCGAACGCCGACCGGTCGGACGGGCGCAGCCGCGATCCATTCCAGCCGCAGCAATGACCCGTTCGCCCCGTGAGAGGCGGCGGCCGGCTCACCCAGCTCCACGGACTCCGCCGAGAGCACGAGCTCGCCCGCCGCGTCGGCGAGGGTCAGCGACAGCGTGTCCGCGCCCGTCCGCACCAGTCGGGCGCGCGCCACCGTGGCGCCCGTGGCGTGCAGCGACACCCCGGACCAGGCCACGGGGACGAGCCCCCGGCCGTCCGCCCGCAGAACGGCGGCCAGCAGCGCGGGGTGCAGCCCGAACCCGGCTGCCGTGCCCGCCAGTTCGGCCGGGAGCTCGGCCTCGGCGAAGGTCTCCTCGCCGCGCCGCCAGACGTCGGCACCGTCCGTGACCGCGTCGTCCGCGACCGCGCCGGTCGGCGGCCAGACCGCCGCGTCGAAGTCGGCGGCGCACGCTCCCGTGGTCAGCACCCCGGTGGCGTGCTCGGTCCAGGGCTCGTCGAGCCCGCCGTCGGGGCGCGAGAAGAACGTCACCGTCCGCGCCCCCGACCCGTCCGGCGCACCGGCCCGGACCTGGAGCATGGTGCCCGCGTCCAGGGCGAGCGGCCGGGCCACGGCGAGCCGCTCGACCCGGTCGCAGCCGACGTGGTCGCCGACCCGGATCGCCAGCTCCAGGAACCCGGCCGACGGGAAGACGTCCGCGTCGCCGTCCCACACCGCCGTGCCGGGCGCGAGCCGGCCGGTGAAGACGACGCTGTCCGTGCCCGCGAGCGGCACGGCGGCGCCGAGCAGCGGGTGGTCCGCCGCCAGCAGACCGGCGGAGGCGACGTCGCCGACGCCGCTGCCCAGGGCGGGCCAGTAGTGCTGGTGCTGGAAGGGGTACGTCGGCAGGTCGACGCGGCGGGCGCCGGTGCCGTCGAACAGCCGGGCCCAGTCGACGGGGACACCGGTGACGTGCAGGCGGGCCAGGGCGGTGACGAGGGTGTGCTCCTCGGGCCGGTCGCGGCGCAGGAGCGGGAGTGCGGGGGCGTCCGACTCGTGCTGGGCGAGGGCGGCAAGGACACCGTCCGGACCGAGCTCGACGAAGGCCGTGGCACCGGCTGCGCGCAGGGCGTGGAGGCCGTCGGCGAAACGGACGGCCTCACGGACGTGGCGCACCCAGTAGTCGGGCCCCTGGACGCCTTCGGCCAGCGCGCCGGTCAGGTTGGAGACCAGCGGAATCGAAGGCGCGCTGTAGGCAAGCCCGTTGAGGACCTCGCGGAAGTCCTCCAGCATCGGATCCATCAGCGGCGAGTGGAACGCGTGCGACACCTTCAGCCGCGTCGTCTTACGGTCCGCGAAGTGCTCCTCGATCGCCGCGACAGCCTCCTCCGTGCCCGAGACGACCACGGACGACGGTCCATTGACGGCCGCGATCGACACGAACTCACCCAACAGCGGCAGGACTTCGTCCTCCGCCGCCTGCACGGCGAGCATCGCGCCACCCTCGGGCAGCGCCTGCATCAGCCGACCACGAGCACTCACCAGAGCGCAGGCATCGGTCAGGCTGAACACCCCGGCCACATGCGCCGCCGCCACCTCGCCAATGGAGTGCCCGGCCACGAACTCCGGCTCCACACCCAACGACTCGAGCAACCGGAACAGAGCCACTTCGACCGCGAACAACCCGGCCTGAGCGAACTCCGTCCGGTTCAACAGCTCAGCATCATCGCCCCACACCACATCCCGCAGCGCCGAATCCAACTCCGCACACACGGCATCAAAAGCCGACGCGAACACCGGGAACCGGGCATACAACTCCCGCCCCATCCCCAACCGCTGCGACCCCTGCCCCGAAAACAGGAACGCCGCAGACCGCTCCCCCGCCACACCACGCGCAACCTCGACCCCGTCCACCAGCACCGCGCGATGCCCGAGCCGCGAGCGGCCCGCCAAGGCGAGGGCGACGTCCACGGGAGAACCGTCGATGCCGGCCAGCCGCCCCAGCTGCGCGTCGAGCGCCGCCTCCGACTTCGCCGAGACCACCCACGGCACCGCACCGGGCACAACCGCCGGTTCGTCGGTCGCGGCGTCCTCCTCGACCGCCTCCTCGACGATCACGTGCGCGTTCGTGCCGCTGATCCCGAACGCGGACACGCCCGCGCGGTGCGGCCGGTCCACCTCCGGCCAGGCCCGGGCCTCGGTGAGCAGCTCGACGGCCCCCGCCGACCAGTCCACCTCGGCGGACGGCGCGTCGACGTGCAGCGTCTTCGGCAGCACGCCGTGCCGCAGCGCCATCACCGTCTTGATCACGCCGGCCGCGCCGGCCGCGGCCTGGGTGTGGCCGATGTTGGACTTCAGCGAGCCGAGCAGGAGCGGCTGTTCGCGGTCCTGCCCGTAGGTGGCGAGGAGTGCCTGGGCCTCGATCGGGTCGCCGAGCGGCGTGCCCGTCCCGTGGCCCTCGACGGCGTCGACCTCGGCGGCAGAAAGCCCGGCGGCGGCCAGCGCCTGGCGGATGACGCGCTGCTGGGACGGACCGTTGGGCGCCGTCAGTCCGTTCGACGCGCCGTCCTGGTTGACGGCCGAGCCGCGCAGGACGGCGAGCACCGGGTGCCCGTTGCGGCGGGCGTCAGAGAGCCGCTCCAGCACCAGGACGCCCGCGCCTTCCGCCCAGCCCGTCCCGTCCGCCGCGTCGGCGAACGCCTTGCACCGCCCGTCCGGAGCGAGCCCGCCCTGCCGGGAGAACCCGGAGAAGCTCATCGGCGTCGACAGCACGGTGACGCCGCCCGCGAGGGCCAGCGTGCACTCGCCGGCCCGCAGCGCCTGCGACGCGAGGTGCATCGCCACGAGCGACGAGGAGCACGCCGTGTCGACGGTGACCGCCGGGCCCTCCAGACCGAAGGTGTACGACACCCGGCCGGACAGCACGCTCGCCGTCAGGCCGGTGGTGGCGTGGCCCTCCATGTCCTCGTCCGAGTTCATCACCACGCCGACGTAGTCGACGCCCGCCGTGCCGACGAACACGCCGGTGCGGGTGCCGCGCAGGCCCGCCGGGTCGATGCCCGCCCGCTCGAAGGCCTCCCAGGACGTCTCCAGCAGCAGGCGCTGCTGCGGGGCCAACGCGAGGGCCTCGCGCGGCGAGATGC
>NZ_JBHWGD010000212.1:0-4703 GCF_042733235.1 Kitasatospora sp. NPDC059722 | reverse complement strand
GTCACCGAGGCCGTCAACGCGCAGCTGGCCGCCTGGGTCGCCGCCGACGCCGCCGTCCGCATCGAGGTGCCGGGCCCCGAGCTCACCGCCCGCCGTGCGTGCACTCCGTCCGGGTCAGACCCGGGTGCGGTGGAAGTTCATGAAGGAGCGCGACGGCGTCGGGCCGCGCTGGCCCTGGTAGCGCGAGCCGTAGCGCTCCGAGCCGTACGGGTGCTCCGACGGCGAGGAGAGCCGGAACAGGCAGAGCTGCCCGATCTTCATGCCCGGGTACAGCTTGATCGGCAGCGTCGCGACGTTCGACAGCTCCAGCGTGACGTGGCCGCTGAAGCCGGGGTCGATGAAGCCGGCCGTGGAGTGCGTCAGCAGGCCCAGGCGGCCGAGGCTCGACTTGCCCTCCAGCCGGGAGGCGACGTCCTCGGGCAGGGTGATGACCTCGTACGTCGAGGCCAGCACGAACTCGCCGGGGTGCAGGATGAACGCCTCGTCGCCGTCGGGCTCGACCAGCCGGGTGAGGTCCGGCTGCTCCTCGGAGGGGTCGATGTGCGGGTACTTGTGGTTCTCGAACACGCGGAAGAAGCGGTCGAGGCGCACGTCGATACTGGAGGGCTGGATCATCGTCGGGTCGAACGGGTCGATGACGACCCGGCCCAGGTCGATTTCGGTCCGGATGTCCTTGTCAGAGAGCAGCACGCTTCGAGGTTACGTGCACGACGGGGCCCCGGACGAATCCGCCCGGGGCCCCTTCCGTCCTCGCGCCGGCCGTCAGGCCAGGAACTCCGCGGCCTCCAGCCGCATCGCCCGGGCCAGTTGCGGAGCGGACAGCTCCCGTACGTCGGCCAACACCGAACTCCTCAGCCGTCCGCACTGCGGACAGCGGATCAGCCGGCCGGGCCCCAGCCGGCCGGGTCCGAGGTTCTGCATCGGGAACGTGGTGGTGCTGAACAGGTGCCCCTCGGCACAACGAACGACGGTGCGCTGCTCCATCGATCCCCTTCCCATCCCTAACCCAGTACTCACCCGTACTCGTCGCGCCCCGGGGAGCGGGCCCCGGGACAGCGTCACATTAGGGGATGTTCCGGACATTCCACACCATGGCTCGCCGCCCCGACCCCACCCGCCGGAGCACTCTCACGCGGCCCAAACAGTACGCCCCCCACCCCCGCCCCACCCTGCTCCGCCACGTCCCCGGGCCACCCGTGCAAGCGGCGTCACGCATGGGGTACAGTGAAGGCGATCGAGCGGTCACTGACGGCTCGTCAGGCGGGCGTAGTTTAATGGTAGAACATGAGCTTCCCAAGCTTAGAGCGCGAGTTCGATTCTCGTCGCCCGCTCCATACGGAAAAGCCGCAGGTCAGCGACCTGCGGCTTTCGCGTTCTCCGGGCCGGTCCGGGTCGGCTGCCCGGCTGTGGCGGCCCGGTCAGGGGTGTGGCTGGAGGAGCACCTGCCGGAGTTCGGCGGTGCACATCATGTAGCCGTCCGGGGTGGGCAGGCGGTCCAGGTAGTGGGCGAGGTCCGCGCCCAGGGAGAACACCCTCACCGGGGTGTCCGCCGCGCGCGCGGACTCCACCACGCTCCGCACTCCGTCGATGACGGCCGGGTGCCGGGTCTGGTAGGACCCGGCCACCAGGTGGTTGGTCCGGTCGGCGGCCAGGTAGAACTGCACGAGGTCCTTCGTGCCGACGAACAGCTCGCTGGCGCCCGCGGCGCAGAGCGCCCGGGTGGCGTGCACCGCCGCGGGCGTTTCGACGAACGCGGACACGGGCACGTCGGCGGGCAACGCGAGATGCGCCCTGAGCCGGGCGAACTCCTTCGCGTCGTTGAGGAAGGGAACCGAGAGGTGCACGCGGCCCGCGTCGTCGCCGAGCCGCTCGCGCAGGGACCCGAGCACGGAGTGCAGCGCGTCCCGGTAGGCGGCCGAGCCCAGCAGCCAGCGTGCGCCGTGCAGGCCCAGCTCGGGGTTCGGCTCGACCGCGACCGGGGCCAGCTCGGTGACGCCGGCGGCGTGGTCGGAGCGGAGGTCGAGGAGCCTCAGGACCAGCCGCTGGCCGGGCAGCAGCGCCTCGACGAAGGTGCACAGCCGGTCCGCGACGGCCCGCCCGTAGGCCGCGACGTCGGCGGGGCCGCCGTGGAGGGAGTCGAGCGGACGCAGGCCCGCCGCCAGGCAGAGGAACTCCTCGCGGATGAAGAAGGATTCGACCCGCTCCGCGTTCGGCCCGCACGCGTTGATCGTGTGGATGTCCTGCAGGTCCGCGATGACCGCGCACGCCGAGCCGAGGCGGTCCAGCGGGGAGCTCCCGGCCCCCGGGACCGGGGCCCCGACGCCGCTCGCGTCGGACCCGATGACGATGGTCTCGCTCTCCAGGTGCAGCGTCACTTCCCCGACCAGGTCCGCGAGGTCCGCCTGGTCGACGCGGAGCACGGGTATGCCCCTGCCGCGGCAGATGGACTGCATGTGGCCGGTCGGCCCGCCCGAACTGCAGACGACCGCACGCGCCGCCACGATCGCTTCGTATATTCCCGCTTCGAGGGAAGGGGCGACGAGGATGGATCCCTTGAGCGGACTTCTCGTGCGGTTACAGGTACCCCGTAACACGCTCTGTGTGCCACCGGTCAATAGGAATCCTTGAATCCGTCGCCCGTTCACCTAGTCCTCCAGATCCTCGGTGTCCGTGATCCCCAGTTGTCGACGCAGCTGCCGTGGCGTCACGGTGACGTCGGTGAGCCGTTGGACGGCGGCCCGGTTGACGACCGCTCCCATCAGGCGGTCACGCCCGGAGGCGGCCATCGGGAGGGGCGGAAGTCCGCCTATGGATCGGATACAGGCGTCCAAGCGGAAACCGAGTACTTCCCGCTCGCTCCGATGACGCGTGGCCAACCTCCGCACCTCCAGGGCTACAGCCTCGTCGAATCCGACCGGGGCCGCTTCCTCTGAATTGCTGACGTGGCCGTGGCATTGAGCCATGTCCCGGGCCAAACCGTCTTCGTGCGGTTCCAGTTCCAGTTCCAGTTGCTCGATCACTCGCGCGGCGACCGCGATGGACTGGTTCTTGATGGCGGCGAGATTGAAGGTGAACGCGCCGGTCCGGCCGTTTCGAACGATCTCGTCACCCTCCCTCGGTGCGCCGACCGCGGAGACCGGGCCGGCCGGCTCCCCGCCGGGGCTCAGCAGCGTCCCGTGTTCGTCGACTTCCAGGCCGCGCCCGGTGCGCTCGTGGGGTACCGCGATCCCCCTCCGGAGGAGATTCCTCCAGAGCGGCCGGCCGACCCTGCTGTAGTCCGACTCCCTGCCGAAGTTGGAGACCACCAGGTCGGCCTCGATGGCGTGTTCCTCCTCCGGGGCCGCTACCGAGACGACCAGCCGCCCCGACGCCGTCGGCGTGATCCCCTCCACCTTGCCGACGACCAGCTTCGCCGAGCCGTCCGCGGGGTGTATCGCGCGCTCGATGATCGCCATGGTGTACTCCACCGCGCCGACCCGGAGTGCGGCCATCGAGGTGCCGAACTCGTCCAGCAGGCTCCGCAGTTCCGCGGAAGGGATCCGCTCGATGGCCTCGGGAAGATGCGGTTCCCAAGCCTTGGCCACCCGCTCCGCGACCACCGTCGGGTCGACCTCGGGGTGGTCCCGGAGGACCGCCTCGCGCGCCGTCTCCCACTCGGACCGGACCCGGGCGAGGAACTCCTCGCGGTTCCGGTACGGCTCCAACAGTGCCTTCGGGCAGGGTAGTTGTAACACCTCGTGCTCGTGGCCGCCGGGATACGTCCGGAACATCGTCCCGGTCCTGGAGATCAGGTGGATCCTTCCGGTGTGGCCCCGGCGCAGCAGGAGGCCCGCCGAGTCGTACGCGCTCAGCACGGATCCGACGATCGCGACCGTTGCCTCGGGCGGGAGCGTTTCGAGCTTCCGGACGCCGGCCGCGGAGTACGGGTTCCTCACGAAGGACGCGTGGTCGCGCACGTCGGCGGCGAAGGGCGGATCCCTGAGTTCGAGGCCGGTCGCGAGGACGACGTGGTCGGCGCACAGTGCGGTCGATTCCGGGACCGGCCCGGCCTCCAGGCCGCTCGCGAAAAACTCACACACCGTCACTTCGACGCCTGTGGCGCGCACTTCCAGGTCGACCGCCTCGCCGTCCGCTTCGACGAGCACGACGCCGGGACAGGCCTCCCGCCCGGCCTCGGCCAGCCGGTCGATCAGGTAGTCCTGGAAGATCCGTCGGGGCGCCGGGCCCTGCTCGACGAACTCGAACTCGTCCCAGGGGGTCGGCCAGTCCCGGCGGTCGGCCTCGCGGTTGGCCCAGCGCACGAAGTCGAGGACGTCCTCCCGGAACACCGACATCCGACCCGCCTGGATGTTGAACACGTGGTCCCAGGGGTTGCCGTCCCGGTGGTAGGCGACGCCGGCGGACCGGTAGTCGGAGCGCCGCTCGAGCAGGACGATCTCCAGCGGCTTGCGGGCGAAGCGGAGCAGTCGGATCGCCGTGGCGGTGCCGGCCAGGCCCGCCCCGACTATGAGCACTCGTGGACACGTACCTGTTCGGTTCCGGGGCTGCGTCATGAGCCCAGGATGGACCGGCGGCAGCTCGCCCGCCGGGCTTTCGGCGCAACGGCCCTCGGTGCACGCTCGGCGGCAAAGTCCCAGGTCGCTCCCGATGCATTTTCGCCCGCTCGGGTGTTTTGGGCGGGTGAGAGGGGTGGGGGGGTAGGG
>NZ_JBHWGD010000211.1:0-4752 GCF_042733235.1 Kitasatospora sp. NPDC059722 | reverse complement strand
GGGCTCCGAGCCCCGACCGGCGCCACCTGATCGCCCACTTCCGGACCCGCTGCCGCGGCGTCGTCGTCCTGCCCCGCCGTCACAGGGCCCGGGCGGCGGCGGTCCTCGAACTGGCCGCCCTCACCGGCGACGCGATGGCCGACCGCCGGATTTGACCGGGCCGCCCCGGGATTGACCGGCCCGGCCGCGGATTTGACGGCCCGGCCCGGGATTTGACCTGCCCGGCCGCCGGATGATCGGCTCGGGCCATGACCGGCGAGCCCCTACCCGACGAAGCGGTGCACCTCCTGAACGCCCTCCTCGGCGACGCCTACCCGGAGCTGTCCGCGCAGATCCCCCATCTGCGCGTCGCCGGCCACTGCCGCTGCCCGTGCCCGAGCATCGACTTCGCCCTGGACCGGTCGGCGGTGCCCGCGGCGCCCGCCGTGGACAGTCCGTTCGCCGAGGCCACCGTGCTCGACGAGACCGGCGAACCGGTGGGCGGCGTCATGCTGTTCGCGTCCGAGGGCTACCTGTCCTTGCTGGAGGTCTACTCCTGGTCCGACGACCCGGTCACCCGGCTCCCGTCCCCGGACCGGCTCGCCTGAGCGGACCTCGGGCGAACCGGCCCCGGGCCCGGGCCGGTGCTCAGCCGAACCAGCGGGCCAGGGCCGTGTCGAGCGGCGTCCCGTCGGTGTCGGTCCAGGCGAGGTAGCCGTCGGGGCGGATCAGGAGGGCCCCGGCCCCGTCGACGTCCTCCTCGGTCTTCGCCAGGACGTGCTCGACCCGGTCGGCCCGGTCGCCGACCGACCGCCGCCGGCCGTCGAGGGACAGCAGCAGGCCGCGGCCGGAGCGCATCAGCGAGCTCGCCCTGACCGGACCGTCCTCGGTGGTCAGTTCCAGGTCGATCAGCCGGGGGCCGACACCCGGGTAGTGGAGGTCCAGGCCGGACATCATGCCCGAGACGTACCGGTGGGCGTCGGGCAGCCGCAGCAGGTCGGTGACGATCTCGCGGACCGTGGCGATCTCCTCGTCCCGCCCCGGGTTCATGATCACGCCCTGCGCGCGGGTGTGGCGCAGCACCCGGGCGGCGACCGGGTACCGCTCCTCGTGGTAGCTGTCGAGCAGGCCGGCGGGCGCCCAGCCGTCGATCGTGCCGGCGAGCTTCCAGCCCAGGTTGACGGCGTCCTGGACGCCCAGGTTGACGCCCTGGCCGCCGATCGGCATGTGGATGTGCGCCGCGTCCCCGGCGAAGAGCACCCGGCCCTCGCGGTAGCGCTCGACCTGGCGCACGGCGTCGCCGAACCGGGAGGCCGCGCGCAGTTCGCCCAGCACCGTCTCCGGCCCGTACACGGCGTGCAGGGCCTCCCGGACCTCGTCGGCGGAGACCGGCGACGCGTGGTCCGGGCCGTCCCCGGAGAGCTTGCCGAACAGCATCCGGTACAGGTCCGGGCCGATCGGGTGCAGGATCGTGTGGAAGCCGTTGGCCGACCGCGCGTACTCGCTGAAGTGTCCGGGCTCGGTGCGGACCTTGTCCGAGCGCGAGACGAGCGTGAGGTCCGCGGCCACGGCGGACATCCGGCGCTCCCGGCCGGGGAAGGCGACGCCCAGCAGCCGGCGGACCGTGCTGTGCCCGCCGTCGCACGCGACGAGGTAGCGGCCCCGGATCTCGCCGCGGATCTCGCCGCTGCCGCCGTCTTCCGCTCGCCACTCGGCGGTGACCCCGTCCGCGTCCTGCGCGACCGCCGTCACCTCGCGGCCGCGGAGCACGGGCACGCCCCGCTCGGCGAGGAGTCCTTCGAGGTGCGCCTCCAGCGCGGCCTGCGGGACGCCGACCGGGTGCGGGTACCGGGTGCGCCACGGCGTGCAGTCCAGCTCGACCGGCAGGCCGGCGAAGTGCCCGCCCGAGCTCTCCCCCGCCGGCAGCTCCGCGAGCAGCGGCTCCAACAGCCCGCGCAGGTCCAGCACTTCGGCGGTGCGCGGCTGGAGACTGCCGGCCCGGGACTGGGTGCTCCGGGCGAGCAGCTTCTCCGTGACGACGACCGGGATCCCGGCCAGCGTCAGCTCGTGCGCCAGCATCAGCCCGGTCGGGCCCGCCCCCACGACGATGACTTCGGTCTGCACAGCAACCTCCGAAAGAAGAAACCAGGTGCAATTCTGCACTCAGTCTACCACAGGGTAGACTGAGTGCATGAATCAGCACATGGGCCTGCGGGAACGCAAGAAGGAACGCACCCGGGAGACGATCGCGGCGACCGCGATCCGCCTCTTCCTCGACAAGGGCTTCGACCAGGTGTCGATCACCGAGATCGCCGAGGCGGCGGACGTCTCCCGGCGCACCCTCTTCGCCTACTTCCCGACGAAGGAGGACCTCGTCCTCCAGCGCTTCGCCGACCACGAGAGCGAAGCGGCCCGCATCGTCCGCGCCCGCCCGGACGGCCAACCCCCGCTGGAGGCGCTGCGGACGGCCCGCCTCGACGCCCTGGCCCGGCGCGACCCGAACACCGGCCTCTGCGACGACCCCGAGGTCATGGCCTTCCTCCGCCTGATCGCCGGCACCGAGAGCCTGGCATCACGGCTGATCCGCTACTCCGAACGCGGCGCCGAAGCCCTGTGCACGGCCCTGCAGGAGGCCGACGTCGACCCGCTCACCGCCCGCCTCGTGGCCGCCCAGGTGATCGTGGTGCAGCGCGAGCTCGCGATCATGCACCAGGAACACCTGGCCGCCGGCACCTCCGCCGACGACCACTACCCGGCAGCCGTCCACGCCACCGAGCGCGCCTTCGACCTGCTGAGCAACGGACTGGGCTAGGGCGGGCCTTTCGGCTCGGGGTCGTTCAGCAGCGCCTCGACGAGGCCCGGTGGGTCCGGCGACCTTGGTGCCCCAGAGGTCGTAGTCGGTGCACAGGAGCCACAACCGGTCCGCGGCCCAGACGTTGGACGGACTGAAGTCGGCCTCGGGGTTGTCGTACAGGGCCACGGCATCCCCGAGACCGACGGGATCCCCCGTCCGCCGGGCTCGGGGTGGTGCTACGACGCGTCGTCGGCCTTTGCCGGTTGCCAGCGGCGGGCGCGGCCTCGGGGGGCTATGGCTCCGGCGACGGCTACCAGGCCGATCGTGCCCAGTGCGGTCAGGGCCACCGCTGTGGCCTGGGCGGGGGCTTCGGATGTGGGGCGGCCGGGTGGCATCGCCAGGGCGGCCGTGGTCGGGGTGGTGGGGTGCGGGCTCGGGGACGTCTCGTGGTCGAGCGTGCTCGTCACGGCCGCGACCAAGTCCACCGTTCCGTAACCGAGTTGCGGATCGGGCACCGGGCCGCCCGGGCGGTACGCGGTGGCTTCGAGACGGGCCGTCAGCTGGTCGGCGGTGAGGGTCGGGCGGTAGCCGAGGACCAGGGCCGCCGTGCCGGCGACGAAGGCCGTCGCGAAGCTCGGGCCCGCGCCCGTGTAGTAGCCGCCCGCCGCCGGGCCGGGGCCGGTCACGGCGTCGCCCGGGGCGGCCAGGTCCACCCGGCCGCCGACCGCCGCGTTCTCCGGCAGCGCCCCGGCCGGGCCGAGGTCGCGGACGGCCAGCACCTCGGGGTAGGCGGAGGGGTAGACGGGGGTCGGTTTGGTCTGCGCGGTGGGTGCGGTGTCGGGCCCGGCCGGGGCGACGATCAGCGCGCCCTTGGCCCGGGCCCGGCGCACGGCCCCGGCCAGTGCGTCGTTGCCCTCGGGGACGGTGACGCCGACGGCGATGATGCGCGCGCCCCGGTCGGCCGCCGCCGTGATGCCCTGGGCGAGCCGGTCCGCGGTGGTCGTGCCGGTGTCGTCGGTGACTCCCACCGCCAGGACCCGCGCGTGCGGCGCCAGGCCGGAGAAGCCGGTGCCGTCGCGGCGGTCGGCGGCGATCAGCCCGGCCAGGAAGCTGCCGTGGCCGACGCAGTCGTGCGCCGGGTCGGCGGCGCCGTCGAGCCTGGGCGCGAAGTCGGTACGGCCGGCGAGCAGCCCGGAGCCGTCGCCCAGCCCCGAGCCGAGCACCGCGACCGTCACTCCGTCGCCACGGCTCAGCTGCCACACCCGGTCGGGCCGCAGGAACGTCTGCGGCCAGGGCGTGAGTTGGGTGCCCTTCGCCGACGCGGGCAGGCAGCCCGCGGGCTTCCCGGACACGTCCCGCCGCACCTGGCTGACGCCCGGCAAGGCGTCCCCGGGCGAGGAGGACGGCGAGGGCGCGGTCGCGGGCGCAGGTGTGTCGGCCCATGCGGCTCCCGCCGGAAGCAGCAGCGCAGCGACCAGGACCGTCGCCGACGCCCGCGCTGCGAAGAGCCGTCGGCCGCCGGTGGTCGAGGCGGCGGACGGTACGGACGCCGACAACGCCCGCCGTGCCCGAGGCCGGCCTGCCGACGGCTCGCGCCCGCCCGCCTGCCCCGGTTCCTCGTCGGGCGAAGGCCGTCGGCCGGCGGTGGTCGGGGAGGGGGTCGGCAGCGCGGGCTCATCCCCACACGCGTCCCCCACGGACGCCGACGCCCCGGCTGCCAGTCCCCTCCCCTCCTCGCTCCGCCGGCCGACGGCTGTCATAGGGGCGGCCGGGACCACGGCCGCCGCGACCACCTCGTCCACCGGGACCACGTCGTCCGCCCGGCGCCTCACGAGAAGCCGCCGATCCGGCCTGCCGCAGCCCCGCGCGGCAGCGGTCGGGGGGGCGGGGGGGGGCGGGCGGGGGGGGGGGGGGCCCGCGCGCCGGCCCCCCCCCCCCCCCCCCCGCGCAGCCCCCCCCCCCCCAGCGGCGCGCGCGGG
>NZ_JBHWGD010000210.1:0-4781 GCF_042733235.1 Kitasatospora sp. NPDC059722 | reverse complement strand
TCGCGGTGCGGGGGGCGGCGGGGGCGCGGGCCCCCCCCCCCCCCCGGGCGGGGGCGCGCGCGCGGGGCCCCCCGGCCCCCTCCTCCAGGATCACCGGCGTGAACTCGACCGGGAGTTCGACGAGGTGGCGGGCCAGCCACGCCGACGTGTAGTCCAGGTCCTTCTCCTCCTCGGCGAGCCGCAGGTCCGGCAGCCGGGTGAGCAGGTGGTCGATGCTGGTCTCGGCGATGGCGCGGCCGATGTCCTGGCCGGGGCACTCGTGCGGGCCGCTGCCGAAGGACAGGTGGGAGCGGTTGCCGTGCAGCGGCGCGTTCCGGTCGGGCCGGACGACCGGGTCGAAGTTGCCCGCCGCGAGCCCGAGGAGGAGCAGGTCGCCCGCCTCGATCTGCTGCCCGCCGAGCTCGGTGTCCCCGGTGGCCCACCGGCCGGCCACCAGGATCATCGGCGGGGAGTCCCACAGCACCTGGTCGAGCGCCTCCGCGAGGGTCATGTGCCCGCCGGACAGGCTGGCGCGGAAGCGCGGGTCGGTGAGGACCATCTTCAGTGTGTCGGCGATCAGGTTGACGGTGGTCTCGTTCGCCGCCAGCAGTACGACCCGCAGGTGCTCCAGGACCTCGTCGTCGGTGAGCCCGGCCGGGTGCCGCATGAGCGAGGTGACGAGGTCGTCGCCCGGCTCGACGCGCTTGCGCTCGATGGCCCGGCGCAGGCTCGCGACGACGTACTCGTTGCTCTCGATCGCCGTCGCGGTGCCCCGCATGAGGTCGCGCGCCGCGTCGACCAGGCGCGGACCGTACTCGCGGGGCATGCCGAGCAACTGCGTCAGGACCAGCATCGGCAGGTGCTCGGCGAACTGGCTGACCAGCTCGGCGTGCCCGGTGCGCCCGAAGTCCCGCACCATGGCGTCGACGAAGCCGATGACGTGCCGGCGGATGCCCCGGTGGTCGAAGCCGCCGAGCCCGTCGTTGAGGGCACCGCGCAGGCGCCGGTGCTCCTCGCCGTCCGCGAACACGCACAGCGGCTGCCACGCGACGACCGGCATGAGCGGCGAGTCCGCGCCGACCGTCCCGTCCTTGAACTTCGTCCACAGCCGGGAGTCGCGCGAGAAGAGCGAGGGCGTGCGCATCGCCGTGAGGTTCGCCGCGTGGCCGAGGATCAGCCAGGCCGGCACGTCGCCGTACAGCAGCACCGGCGCCACGTCGCCGTGCTCGGCGCGGAGCTTCTCGTACACCGCCCACGGGTCGGCCTCGGCCTCGGGCCCGTACAGGCGTCGCACGCCGTTCGGGCCGATCGGGCCGATCTCGGGGCGGCCGTGCGCGGGGCAGCCGGGCGGCGGGGCCACCGCGAGATCGTCGGGAAGTGCACTGTCGGAGTGCGGAGTTGTCACAGGGTCTCCGGGATCGGACGGGATCGGAACGGACAGGGAAGGTGGAACGGCCGGGCGGGCGGGGGAGGGGCCGGACCGGACGGGGCGGCGGCTCACGCCCGCTTCGCGGCGCAGTCGTACAGGTAGCGCATCAGGGCCATGAGGACGTCCCGGCAGGATTCGCGCCGCCGGGCGTCGCAGGTGACGATCGGCACGTCCCGCGGCAGGTCGAGGGCGGCCCGCAGCTCCTCGACCGGGTGCGCGGGCGAGTCCGGGAAGCCGTTGATCGCGACGACGAACGGCACGCCCCGGTCCTCCAGCCGCCCGATCACCTCGAAGCTGACCTCCAGCCGGCGGGTGTCGACCAGCACCACCGCGCCGAGCGCGCCCTCGAACAGGCCGTTCCAGAGGAACCAGAACCGCTCCTGCCCGGGGGTGCCGAACACGTACAGCACCAGTTCGTCGCTGATGCTGATCCGGCCGAAGTCCATCGCGACGGTCGTCTCGGTCTTGCGCTCGACCCCGGCGACGTCGTCGACGCCCTCGCCCTCCTGGGTCATCGTCTCCTCGGTGGTGAGCGGACGGATCTCGCTCACCGAACCGACCAGGGTCGTCTTGCCGACCCCGAAACCTCCGACGATCACGACCTTGACCGCCGAGGTCGCGGAGGCCGGCAGCAGGTCCGAGGCCGCCGGCCCGACCAGCGTGTCAGAGTCGCTGTAGTCCATGGATCACCGCCTCCAGGAGGGCACGGTCGGGGAAGTCCGCCGGGGGTACGGCGGCGCGGGCCTCGATCAGCTCGTCGTCGAGCAGGTCCGCCAGCAGCACGGTCACCACGCTCGTCGGCAGCCGCAGGTAGGCGGAGATCTCGGCGACGGACAGGGGTGAGGTGCACAGCCGCAGGATCGCCGCGTGCTCGGGCTGCATGCCGGGCCGCGGGTCCCTGCGGGTGACGATCAGGGTGACCAGGTCGAACGGGGTCGGCCCGGCCGGCCCGCTGCGCCCGCCCGTGATGACGTACAGGCGCTCCGGGTCGTCGTCGTCCCGGCGCCCGCCGGGGCCGGGGTCAGTCATGAGTCCACCTTTCGCTCGCTCATGCGACCTGCTCGCCCTTGCGCGGCGGCGTGGTCAGGTGCTCGCCGATCCGGGCGACGAGGTCGCGCATCTGCGAGCTCACCAGCCCGGCGTCGACGCCCTCGTCGGCGAGCACGGCGAGGTACGCGCGCGAGCCCGCCGCCATCATGTAGAAGAAGCCGCCGCTCACCTCGATCACGACCATCCGCATCCCGCCGTCCCCGTGCGGGAACTCGTGCGCCACCGCCGTCGCCAGGCTCTGCAGGCCGGCGCAGGCCGCCGCGAGACGGTCGGCGGCGTCCGGGTCGGTGCCGTACTGGGCCATCCGCAGGCCGTCCGAGGACAGGACGATCACGTGCCGGGCGTACGGGACGCTCAGCGCCAGGTCCTTGAGCATCCAGTCCATGTTGGTGCGCTGCTGAATCACTGCTCGCCTTTCCCTGCCGTGTTGTCTCTGGTCTGGTCGGCTCCGCCGGGGCGCTCGCCCGAACCGGGGGGCGACGCCTCGCCGTTGATGCCCTCCAGGAAGGCGGTGAGCCAGATGCCGGGCTGCACCGGCTCCTTGGCCGTCTCCTTGGGCTGCGGGACCGGTCCCGCCGTGTCCCGCGCGGGCGCGGGGTAGCCGGTGCGGCCGAGCGTCTGGCGGTGGCGCCGGCGCTGGGGCAGCCCGTTGGCGCCGCGTTCGGTCACCACCGGCAGGTCGTCCATCGGTCCGGGCCCGTGCCCGTTCGCCCGTATCGGTCCGGCCGGCACGTGGCCCGACGTCATCGGGGCGGAGGACACCGGACCGGACGGGACCGGGCCGTTGGGCATCGGACCGGTGCCGGCCCACGGGGAGTTGGCGAAGGCCGGGCTGTTGACCGACAGCGGCGGCGGGCCCCACGGCCGCGACGAGGACTTGGATCGCGGCTGGTTGGCCGGCAGCGGGCGCGGGCCGGAGATGGAGCCGATGCCGTGCGCGCGACCGGTGGCCGGCGCGGTGGTGATCAGCTCGCGCGGCACGACCAGCACCGCGCGGATGCCGCCGTACGCGGACGGGCGCAGCGTGACCTGGAAGCCGTACGCGCGGCACAGCCGCCCGACGACGGCCAGGCCGAGGCGCGGGGTCTCGCCGAGGTCGTTGAGGTCGAACTCGCCCTGCGCGTGCCGCAGGACCTCCTCGGCGCGGGCGTAGCCGTCCTCGCTGAGGCCGAGGCCGCCGTCCTCGATCTCGACCGCTATCCCGGTCTGCACCTCGGAGGCGGTGAGGTGCACGTGGGTGTGCGGCGGGGAGTAGCGGGTCGCGTTGTCGAGGAGCTCGGCGACCGCGTGGATGAGCGGTTCGACGCCGGGGCCGATGACGGCGACCTCGGGGGTGGGGTGCAGCGAGACGCGCTGGTACTCCAGGATGCGCGACATGCCGCCGCGCAGCACGCTGTAGAGCGCGACCGGGCGGCTCCACTGGCGGCCGGGGCGGGCGCCGGCGAGGACGGCGATGGAGTCGGCGAGGCGGCCGGTCAGGGCGTTGCCGTGGTCCAGGCGCAGCAGGTCGTCGAAGACGGCCGGGTCGTTGCCGTGCCGGTCCTCCATCTCGCGCAGGTCGCGGGCCTGGCGGTGGATGATCGCCTGGACGCGCCGGGCGATGTTCACGAAGGCGCGCTGGGAGGCCTCGCGCTGGGCGGTCTCCTCGTCGACGGCCCGCAGGACGCGGTGCAGCAGCTCGTCCCGGGCGGCCCGGTACTCGGGGCTGAGCATCGGGTCCCTGGACTCGTAGGCGTGCATCGCCGTGTCGACCGAGTTGGTCGCCTGGAGGCGGGCCAGCGCGGCGGGCAGCTCCTGCCGGGAGAGGGCGACCATGGTGGCGTCCTGCCGGAGCATCTTCTGGCGCAACTCGTCCGTCTGGCGGGCGTGTTCGCGGCGCAGGAGGGACAGTGCCCGGCCCCGGCGGCCCGCCTCGGCGGCCACCAGGGCCACCGCGGCCGTGGCGGCGATGCCGCTCCAGATCACCTCGGGGCGGGCGCCGGAGACCGCGATCGCCACGGCGGCCACCGCGGCGGCGGCGAGCACGGCCATGGGCAGCAGCCACCCGGGCGGGGGCGCGGTGGGCCGTCTGCCGGGGGACGATCCGGGTCGAAGCATCAGCATCCTCAAACGGTCGGAAGGGGACATCGGAAGGGGGTCGGGGGCGGTGGTCCGAGGCAGCATAGCCGGGTCTCGACATTTCTGAATGAAACTCAAAATTACTGTGGCAGTGCTGACTTGTGCGATCTTGCCGGACATGTCAGACATGTCGCACGGGTGCGCGACCGCTGGTGCCCGGTCCGGCCCCCGTCCCGCCGGGGCCGGCGCCCGCACCAGGTTTCTC
>NZ_JBHWGD010000209.1:0-4826 GCF_042733235.1 Kitasatospora sp. NPDC059722 | reverse complement strand
TCCGGTGGTTCGAGCAGCTGACTCTTAATCCGCGGGTCGGGGGTTCGAGTCCCTGGCGGCGCACAGACAGCCGGAAGGCCCTTCGCGAGAGCGAGGGGCCTTCCGGCGTTTGCGGCTCCTGCCGCCGGCCGTCCGCGGGCCGTCAGCGAGTCAGTACGTGTCGAGGATCGCCGAGGCCACCGCGTCCGGACGGTCGAACATCACCAGGTGCCCGGCCGGGGCCGTGGTGCGGAAGTCCGCGCCGAGCAGGGCGGCGAGCTCCCGCTGCTCGGCGAGCCAGGCCTCCGTCCGCCGGGAGCGCAGTCCGTCGTCGGCGGCGAGCACGGTGACCGGCAGGCCCTCGGGCAGGGCCCGGGTGCGGCGCAGGCCGTCGAGCTCGGCGGCGACGTCGAGGTAGCGGGCGTTCTCCCGGAGCAGCGCGCGCAGCGCGCGGCCGGTGCGGTAGCAGTGCCGGACGAGGTCCGGCGGGGCCAGGTCCTCGCGGCGGACGGTGGTGAGCCGGGCGGTCAGCCGCCGGGCGGCCGGGCCGAACAGGTACGGCACGGCGAGGGCAGTGGCGGCGCCGGCGGCGCCCCGCACGGCGAGGTCGCGCAGCCCGGGGGCGGGCAGCGGCCGGGGCGCCGGTTCGACACTGCCGTCGACGAGGACCAGCCCGGCCGCCCGCTCGGGGTGCAGCCGGGCGAAGGCCTCGACGTGGAAGCCGGCCAGCGAGTGCCCGGCGAGCGTGCACGGCTCGCGCAGCCCGAGGGCGTCCAGCACGGCCCGGATGCGCCCGGCCTCGCCGGCCGCCGTCGGGGCGGGCCGGCCGGTGGCGGGCTCGGGGGCGCTCAGACCGTAGCCGGGCCGGTCGAAGCGGACGACGGTGCGGTAGGGGGCGAGGAACGGGACGACGAGGTCCCAGTCGAACCAGCTGCTGCCGAGACCGCCGGTGAGCACGCAGACCGGGCCCTCGCCCTCGGTGCGGACGTGCAGCGGCACGCCGTCGATGCGCAGGAACGCCGCCCGGACGGGCGCGGGGCCGGCCGCCGTCATACCGGCTCCCGGCCCGCCCGGTCCCGGGTGGGCGTGGCCCGGTCGTGCGCCCGCCGGTCGTCGGCCTCCCCACGGAACAGGCTCCACGCGAGGACGCCCAGCCAGAGCGCGACCAGCAGCACCTGGAGCCGCTGGCCGGCCCCGAGCGCCCAGGTGCCGCGTCCGGCCTGGAAGGCGCCGATCGCGGCGAGGCTCCAGGTGGTCGCGAGCAGTTCGGCGCCGAGCAGCCAGGGCCCGTACCGGCGCACCGGGGGCCACCATCCGTAGCGGCGCGCGGCCATGGTGAGCGCGACGAGCCCGGCGAGCGCGCCGATCATGGCTAGGCTGCTGGTGACGGCGTGCGCGGTGTGGGTGGCGGGCACGAGCCCGGCCGTCTCGCGGGCGGCGCACTCCTCGTCGCTCGTGGGGGTGCAGCTGAGCGGCAGCCGGGAGTCGGCGGCGGTCGCCGCGCCGAACAGGGCCAGGGCCGACCAGCCCGCCAGTGCCCAGCGGTGGCGGGGCTGCGGGGCGCCGGTTCGGCGGGCGGTGCCGGTTCGGCGGGCGGTGCCGACGGGCTCGGTGCCGGTTCGGCGGGCGGTGTCGACCTGCGCGGTCCCGACGAGCGCGGTGCCGGCCGCCGCGAGGACGGCCAGACCGGCGACCAGGTCGGTGGCCCGGAAGAGCCCGCCCAGTGGCTGGTCCGCGGCGGCGAGTTCGCTGATGTACGCCTGGACCGGGTCGAGCCCGGTGCTCAGGACGACCTCCAGCACCCAGGCGGTGTACGCCACCGCGCTGATCAGCAGCAGGACGGCGACGGCTCCGCGGGCGCGCGGACGTCCGGTGGGGCTGGGCACGTTTCCACCCTAACCGCGCCAAAACTCCACCCCAACCGGGAGGAAACGGGCATCGCCGGTCCGGTGCGGCCGGACGCGGTTCGAGGCACCCCTCGGAACCGTGTATTGTTTTCCAGGTCAGCAGGCGCCGCTAGCTCAGTTGGTTAGAGCAGCTGACTCTTAATCAGCGGGTCCGGGGTTCGAGTCCCTGGCGGCGCACAGGCAGTGGGGAGTCCCTCGCATCAGCGAGGGGCTCCCCAACTTTTTTGCCCATGGCGTCCGTTTTGCGTGCGTTTTGGATGTGATGTCGGTCTCGATTGCCGCTCCGGAGGAGCCGATCGACCCATCCCGTTCGTCCTGGGCGGTAAACCGGAATCGGGACAAAGGTCCCCCGACCACCGTTGTCCCCGTCTGTGCAGGCTGGCCCGGTCCGCCCGCAGGAAAGGCCGCGCCTTGTCCAGAGATCCCCAGGGCGGCAAGAAGCGCCGCCCCAAGCGCACCGGCTGGCGCCGGCTGATACCGACCTGGCGGATGACGCTGCTCGGCCTCGCCGCCTCGATCCTCCTCGGTGTCGGCCTCTTCGCGCTCGGCATCGCGCTCGTGAAGGTCCCGGACGCGCACGCCGCGGCCACCGCCCAGAGCAACACCTGGCTCTACGCCGACGGCTCGGTGATCACCCGCACCGGCGAGCGCAACCGGCAGAACGTCGGCCTGGACAAGGTCTCCCCCGCCGCCCAGCACGCCGCGCTGGCCGCCGAGGACCGCAACTTCTACCACGAGGGCGCGATCAACGTGCAGGGCCTGGCCCGCGCCGCGATCAACACCGCCAAGGGCGAGGGCACCCAGGGCGGCTCCACGATCACCCAGCAGTACGTGAAGAACACGTACCTGAACCAGAAGCAGTCCGTCACCCGCAAGGTGAAGGAGCTCTTCATCGCCATCAAGGTGGACGCCACCGAGAGCAAGGACGAGATCCTCTCCGGCTACCTGAACACCTCCTACTACGGCCGCGGCGCCTACGGCATCCAGGCCGCCGCGCAGGCGTACTTCGGCATCGACGCCTCCGCGCTCAACGCCGCCCAGGGCGCCTACCTGGCCACCCTGCTCAACGCGCCCAGCGCCTACGACGTGGCCAACACGACCCCGCTGGGCAAGCAGAACGCGGTCAACCGCTGGAACTACGTCATGGACGGCATGGTCAAGGAGGGCTGGCTGTCCGCCGACGAGCGGGCCAAGACCCCGTTCCCGGACGTCAAGGACCCGCAGCCCAACCCCGGCCTGTCCGGCCAGTCCGGCTACCTGGTCGACGCGGCCACCCAGTACCTCACCTCCAGCGGGATCATCAGCGACAACGAGCTGGCCAAGGGCGGCTACACGATCAAGCTGAGCATCGACCCGACCCGCCAGCAGGCCCTGCAGGACGCCGTCCAGGCGCAGCTGCACGACACCCTGAACCCGGACAAGCGCAAGAAGGACGCGGCCGCCCAGGCCGGCGCCGCCTCGGTGGACCCGAAGACCGGCGCGGTCGTCGCCCTGTACGGCGGCGTCGACTACATCAAGCACTACGTCGACAACGCGACCCGGCGCGACTACCAGGCCGGCTCGACCTTCAAGGCGATCGCCCTCGCGGCCGCGTTCGAGAACAACGCCAAGACCCAGGACGGCCGGACCGTCACCCCGCGCACCGTCTACGACGGCACCAGCGGCCGCAAGGTCCGCGGCGGCAAGGGCACCCCGTACGCGCCGCCGAACGAGGGCGACGTCAGCTACGGCCAGATCTCGCTCCAGCAGGCCATCGACAAGTCGGTGAACTCGGTGTTCGCCCAGCTCGCCCAGGACACCGGGCTGCAGAAGGTCAAGGACACCGCGGTCGCGCTGGGCCTGCCCGGCAGCACCCCGGGCCTCGACCCGGTGCCGTCCATCCCGCTGGGCGCGGCCACCCCGAGCGTGCTCGACATGGCCGGCGTGTACGCCACGCTCGACAACGGCGGCAAGCAGATCACGCCGTGGCTCGTGCAGTCGGTGGACCGCGAGGGCGAGGCCGTCCAGCTGCCCGCGCACAAGACCACCCAGGCGATCAGCGCGGACACCGCGAACCAGGTCACCTCGATGCTCCGGGGCGTCGTGAGCGACCCGGGCGGCACCGGCTTCCGGGCGAAGGCGCTGGGCCGGCCGGCCGCCGGCAAGACCGGCACCACGGACGACCAGAAGTCGGTGTGGTTCGTCGGCTACACCCCCGAGCTCGTCACCTCGGTCGCGCTGTTCGGCCAGGACCCGGGCACCGGGGCGCAGGTGAGCCTGAGCGGCGTCGGCGGCATCGACGGCGCGGCCGGCGGCCAGTACCCGGCGCAGATCTGGACCAGCTACATGAAGGCCGCGCTCAAGGGCCAGCCCGTGGGCGACTTCCCGGACCCGTCGGACGGCGGCGACTCCGGCGCGACCGACGCGCCGACCTCCCCCGCCACGCCGTCCGGCACCCCGTCGACGGGCAGCGCCACCGGCAACCCGAACAGCGGCGCGAGCAGCCAGCCGAGCAGTGGCTCGAACGGCTCGCAGAACGGCGGGTCGAACGGGTCCCAGAACGGCGGAGCGAACGGCTCCGACGGCTCGAACTCCGGCGGGAACACCGTGCCGACCGCGCCGCCCACGACGCAGCCGACCACGAACCCCACGTCGCCGCCGACGACCCGGCCCACCACCCGGCCGACGCCGACCACGCAGCCGACGACCGGCCCGACGACGACGCCCACCACCCAGCCGACGGGCGGGACGAACAACGGCGGCACGGGGGCCGGGCCGGGGAACTGATCCCGGCCCGTCCGATCCGGCGGCCCGTCCGATCCGGCGGCTCCTGCGCCCCGGAGGACGGTCTTGGGTTCTAGGGATCTCGTTGCAACACCCTGACCGGGGACTGCAATGACCTTCGAGATTCGTAAGGAACGGACCAGACAGGGGCCGCGCAAACTGGTCCGTGAGCAGGCG
>NZ_JBHWGD010000208.1:0-4832 GCF_042733235.1 Kitasatospora sp. NPDC059722 | reverse complement strand
TCGCCGATGCTCCGCATGGACTCCCTCCTCCGCCTTGCGATGCACGCACCCAGACACCGCACGGCCCGCCCTCCGGGCGGACGACGGGGGTTCGAAGACCAGCCCTGCCCCACCGTCCCGTCTACTCGTTGAGGATCCATGACCACCGCTCCGCACGTCCCCCGCTTCGGCGTCAACTACACCCCCACCCCAGGCTGGTTCCACCACTGGCTCGACTTCGACCTCGACGCCGTCCGCGCCGACCTCGACTCGGTCGCCGCGCTCGGCCTCGACCACGTCCGGGTGTTCCCGCTCTGGCCGCTCTTCCAGCCCAACCGCACGCTGATCCGCCCGCGCGCCGTCGAGCAGCTCGCCGCGCTCGTGGACGCCGCCGGGGAGCGCGGGCTCGACGTCGCCGTGGACGGCCTCCAGGGCCACCTCTCCAGCTTCGACTTCCTGCCGTCCTGGACCCGGACCTGGCACCGGCGGAACGTCTTCACCGACCCCGACGTCCTCGACGGCCAGGCCGCCTACCTGCGCACCCTCGCCGAGGCACTGCGCGAGAAGTCCAACTTCCTCGGCCTGACGCTCGGCAACGAGATCAACCAGTTCGCCGGCGACCCGCACCCCGACCCCGACCGGATCACCCCCGGGCAGGCCGACGCGTGGCTGCGCCGCATGCTCGCCGCGTGCGAGGAGGGCGCGCCCGGCCGGCTCCACCTGCACGCCTCCTACGACGCCGCCTACTACCTCGACGGGCATCCGTTCACGCCGTGGCACTCGGCGCGGATCGGCGCGGCGACGGCCGTGCACTCGTGGGTGTTCAACGGCACCGCCCAACGCTACGGCGCCGCGTCCGCCGCGACCGCGCAGCACGCCGCCTACCTGGTCGAGCTCGCCAAGGCGTGGGCGGACGACCCGGCGCGCCCGGTCTGGCTCCAGGAGGTCGGCGCCCCGGCCCCGCACATCGCCCCGGAGGACGCCGCGCGCTTCACCGGCGCGACCGTCGAGGCCGTCCTGGACTGCCCGGACCTGTGGGGCGTCACCTGGTGGTGCTCGCACGACGTCGACCGCTCGCTCGCCGACTTCCCCGAACTCGAGTACGGCCTCGGCCTGTTGACCACCGACCGGAAGGTCAAGCCGGCCGGCGCCCGGCTCGCCGAGGCCGCCGCCGAGGCTCGCCGCGCGTGGCAGCCGCCCAAGCCGCGGACGACGGCGGTGGTGATCGCCGCCGGCGACGAGGTCACGGCGCCGAAGCGCTCGGTCTGCGGGCCCGGCGGCGCGGTCTTCGAGGCGTTCATGCGCCTCACCGAGGCGGGCGCCCGTCCGACCACCGTCCTCGCCGAGCACGCCGAGGACCGTGCGCACCTGGCCGCACGCGGAATCACCGAGGTGGTCCACCCCGACGACGTACGTTCTCTCTGAGCCGTTCCCCCAGCCAAGCAACGGAGCCGCCGACATGCACGATGACCGCACCCTGGTCGAGTCCCGCCTCAAGCGCGTCCTCGACGAGCGCATCCGCCCCGCCGTGTACCCCGAGTCCGTCCCGCTGACCGTCGGCATCTGGACGGCGCCCGGCGAGCCCGTCCCGGTCGCCGAGGGCCTGGCGGCGCCGCGCTCCCCGATCGCGGTCGGCGACGCCTGGGGCGCGCCGTGGGGCACCAGCTGGCTCACCGTGACCGGCATCGTGCCGCAGGAGTGGGCCGGGCGGACGGTCGAGGCGCTGATCGACCTCGGCTTCGACGCCAACATGCCCGGGTTCCAGTGCGAGGGCCTCGTCTACCGCCCGGACGGTACGCCGGTGAAGGGCCTCAACCCGCAGAACCAGTGGGTGCGCGTGGCCTCCCCGGCAGTCGGCGGCGAACCGGTCCTCCTGCACGTGGAAGCGGCGTCCAACCCGGTCATCCTCGACTACCACCCGTTCCTGCCGACCGAGTTGGGCGACAAGGAGACAGCAGGCGCCGAACCCCAGTACAAGCTCACCCGGATGGACCTCGCCGTCTTCGACGAGACGGTGTGGCAGCTGGTGATCGACCTGGAGGTCCTCGGCGAACTGATGGCCGAACTGCCGGTCGAGAGCGCCCGCCGCTGGGAGATCCTGCGCGCCGTGGAACGAGCACTGGACGCGATCGACCTGCAGAACGTCAACAAAACCGCCCCACAAGCCCGTTCGGCGCTGAACGCCGTACTCTCCACCCCCGCGGCCCCATCCGCCCACCGGATCAGCGCGATCGGCCACGCCCACATCGACTCGGCCTGGCTCTGGCCGCTGCGGGAGACGGTCCGGAAGGTGGCCCGCACCACCGCCAACATGACGGCGCTGCTGGAGGACGAGCCCGACTTCCTCTACACCATGTCCCAGGCGCAGCAGTTCGCGTGGATCAAGGAGCACCGCCCCGAGGTGTACGCACGCGTGCGCAAGGCCGTGGCCGACGGGCGGTTCGTACCGGCCGGCGGCATGTGGGTGGAGTCGGACACCAACATGCCGAGCTCGGAGGCGATGGCCCGTCAGTTCGTCCACGGGAAACGCTTCTTCCTGGACGAGTTCGGGGTGGAGAACCACGAGGCCTGGCTGCCCGACACGTTCGGCTTCACCGGCGGCCTGCCGCAGATCATCCGCAACGCGGGCTCCAAGTGGCTGCTGACGCAGAAGATCTCGTGGAGCCAGGTCAACACGTTCCCGCACCACACGTTCCTGTGGGAGGGGATCGACGGGACGAGGATCTTCACCCACTTCCCACCCGTGGACACCTACAACTGCTCGATGAAGGGCAGCGAAATCGCCCACGCCGCCCGCAACTTCAAGGACAAGGGGGTGGCCAGGCACTCGCTCGCGCCGACCGGCTGGGGCGACGGCGGTGGCGGCACGACGCGCGAGATGGTCGCCAAGGCCGCGCGGCTGAAGGACCTGGAGGGCTCGGCGACGGTCCGCTGGGAGCGGCCGGCCGAGTTCTTCGCGAAGGCCGAGGCCGAGTACCCGAACCCGCCGGTGTGGGTCGGCGAGCTCTACCTGGAGCTGCACCGGGCCACGCTCACCAGCCAGGCGAAGACCAAGCAGGGCAACCGGCGCAGCGAGAACCTCCTGCGCGAAGCCGAACTCTGGTGCACCACCGCGACGTTGCGGACCGGAGCCGCCTACCCTTACGAGGAGCTGGACCGGATCTGGAAGACGGTGCTGCTGCAGCAGTTCCACGACATCCTGCCCGGCTCGTCGATCGCCTGGGTGCACCGCGAGGCCGAGGCGACGTACGCGGCGCTGGCCACCGAACTGGAAGCACTCATCGGCCGCGCCCAGCAGGCCCTCGCCGGTGACGCCGGCGGCGCACACGACCTCGTCTTCAACGCGGCACCGCACGAACGCTCCTCGGTGCCCGCAGGCGGAGCGGCAGCAACACCGACCACGCCCGGCAACTGCACCGCAACCGAGCGCCCCGAAGGCGGATTCACCCTCCACAACGGCCTGCTGGACGTCGTCGTCGACACCGAAGGCCTGATCACCTCCGTCACCGAGGTGGCGAGCGGCCGCGAGACCGTCGCCCCCGGCACGAGGGCCAACCTGCTCCAACTGCACCCCGACTTCCCCAACATGTGGGACGCGTGGGACGTCGACCAGTTCTACCGCAACACCGGAACGGACCTCACCGACGTCGACGCCATCACCGCCACCACCTACCCGGACCGGGCGAGCGTCCGGATCGAGCGCTCCTTCGGCTCGTCCCGCGTCGTCCAGACGCTCACGCTGCGGGCGGGCGAGCAGCGCCTCGACATCGACACCGAGGTCGACTGGCACGAGACCGAGAAGTTCCTCAAGGCCGCCTTCCCGCTCGACCTCCACACCGAGCGCTACGCGGCGGAGACCCAGTTCGGCCACCTCTACCGCCCGACCCACACCAACACCAGCTGGGAGGCCGCGAAGTTCGAGGCCTGCAACCACCGCTTCGTCCACCTCGACGAACCCGGGTGGGGCGTCGCCCTCGTCACCGCGTCGACCTACGGCCACGACGTCACCCGGACCGTGCGCGACACCGACGGCGGGACGACCACCACCGTCCGCTTCTCGCTGCTGCGCGCCCCGCGCTTCCCCGACCCCAAGACCGACCAGGGCCTGCACCGCTTCCACCACGCCCTCGTCCCCGGCGCCACGATCGCCGACGCCGTCCGCGAGGGCTACCGCATCGGCCTCCCCGAACGACGGGTCACCGGCAGCGAGGAGACGGTGGCCCCCCTGCTGACGGTCGACAACGACGCCATCGTCGTGAGCGCCGTCAAACTGGCCGACGACCGCAGCGGCGACCTGATCGTCCGCGTCTACGAGGCAAACGGAGGCCGAGCGAGGGGCCGTCTGACCACGTCCTTCCCCCTGGCCGAAGCCCAGCCGTGCGACCTGCTGGAACGCCCGTGGGAGGGCACCCGGGGAGACGTGACACTGACCGAGGGCACAGTAGACCTGGCCCTCCGCCCATTCGAACTGGTCACCCTGCGCCTGAGCACACAAGGCTGACAGACCGCACCCCCACCCCCACCAATGCACCCCCTCAACCCCACCCCCACCCCCTCACCCCCCACCCCATACCGACCCACCCCCCTCAACCACCCCCTCCCCCAAACCCACCCAAGGCGAGAGGGTGCGCTGCGGGAGGGGGTGGCGGAGGGGGTGGCCGCGGAGAGGGGCGTGACGGGTGATTTTCAGACTGCCAACGGTGAGAACACCCCACCCACAGAGTCGGCAGTCGGAAAATCATCCAGCCCCCGGAGCGGCCCCCCCCCCCCCCCCCCCCCCCCCCCCCCCCCCCCCCCCCCCCCCCCCCCCCCCCCCCCCCCCCCCCCCCCCCCCCCCCCCCCCCCCCCCCCCC
>NZ_JBHWGD010000207.1:0-4933 GCF_042733235.1 Kitasatospora sp. NPDC059722 | reverse complement strand
CATCGCAAGGCGGAGGAGGGAGTCCATGCGGAGTATCGGCGACCGACGACAACGCAGCGAGGCGCGTGCCCTGGCGTCGTGGCACCCGGGCTGATCCGAAAGACACGCCCTACGTGCGCTCCGGGTCCCACTCCGGGTGTTCGCGGGCGGCCCACCTCCGGTCGACCAGGCCGGTGCGCATGCCGAGGCGGGCCTCGGGGTCGCGGACGGCCATGCGGATGTGGCCGATCGTGACGACGGCGATCGCGGCGGCCAGCCAGTCGTGGACGAAGGTCGCGCCGGTGCGCCAGGACGGCGGGGCGAGGTGGGTCAGCCACATCAGCAGGCCGGTGCCGACGATGACGAGGATCGCGCCGAGGGTCCACTGGGCGTAGAGCTTCTGGCCCGCGTTGAACTTGCCGGCCGGGCGGTCGGCGGCGCGGGAGCGCAGGGCGCGCAGCCAGGCCCAGTCGGTCGGGGTGAAGCGGCTCAGGCGGGAGAGGTCGGCGCGCAGGGCGCGGGAGGCGAGGCCGAGGAGCAGCGGGACGGGCAGGGCGAGGCCGCACCACACGTGGATCGTCACCACCAGCCGTCGCCTGCCGACGAGTTCGGCCAGGGGCGGCACGTACAGGAACGCGGCCGTGGTGAGGCAGACCAGCATCAGGGCCGCTGTGACGCGGTGGACCCAGCGTTCGGCGCGGGTGAAGCGGCGCAGGAGGTCAGGAGGTCGGTGCATCGTCACGTCCGTTCGAGCGGCCGACCCAGGCGTCGACGTCGTAGCCGTTCTCTTCCCAGTAGCCGGGTTGCACCGCGTCGGTGACGGTGATGCCGGAGAGCCACTTCGCGGATTTGTAGAAGTACATCGGCGCGACGTAGAGCCGGGCCGGGCCGCCGTGGGAGTGGGAGATCGGGGCGTCCTGCATGCGCAGGGCGACCAGGACGTCGTCGCGGCGGGCCTGGTCGAGGGTGAGGCTCTCGGTGTAGGCGCCGTCGAAGCAGCTGAACCGCACGGCCCGCGCGCCGGGCCGCACGCCGGCCGCGTCGAGCAGGTGCGACAGCGGGACGCCCTCGAAGGGGGTGTCCGGCACGCGCCAGCCGGTCACGCACTGCACGTCGTGGACGATCCGGCGCTGGGGCATCGCCTGGAGCTCGGCGAGGCGGAAGGTGCCGGGGCGGTCGACGAGGCCGTCGACGCTCAGGGTGTACGTCTCGGCGGTCCGCTCGGGGACGGAGGCGGTGATCGAGTAGTACCGGAAGCCGCCGCCCCCGGGGAGGAGCCCGGTCAGGCCGGTCGGGTCCTTGCCGGCCACGGTGTCCTGGGCCTTCTGCAGGTACGGCCCGGCGGCGACGCCGACCGCACCGAGGCCGAGCAGCCCGAGCACGACCCGGCGGCCGACCGGGGTGCCCTTCCCGTTGTGCGCTGTACTGTCCACGCCGCCGATTCGACCAGGTCCGCCCCGTCTTGACCAGGGGCGCAGCCCGGTCGTCAGGGTTTCGTCACATCCGGGCTCAGCAGGTCTTGCGGACGTTGCCCGCCTTGCCCTGCGGCAGCACGTTCTTGTCCCGGCGGACGATGCTCAGCTTGTCGCCCCAGCCCTTGCAGGCCTTCGACAGGCCCTTGTCGGTGTACTCGATGACGTAGACGCGGTCGCCGAAGGCGTCGACGTAGCCGTTGCACTCGTCCTGCTCGCCGCACTCCTCGGCGACGGCGAAGTCCAGCCCGACCTTCTGGCGGTCGCCGGCCAGCTCGACGGTGTTCTTCTGGCCGATCGCGAGCTTCTTCTCGTGCGCGTGGGCGGCGATCACCGTCTGGAACGCCTCGACGTCGGCCGCGGTGAGCAGGTTGTCGGAGCGGGTGTAGCTGTCGTAGTTGTCCGGCTCGACGGCGTTGAAGCCCTTGGCCGCGCACTCGTCGATCCAGCCGTTCACCTTCGCCGCGATGCGCTGACGCTTGGCGTCGGTGCGGACGTCGAGGAGGGCCTCGTTCCAGTTCGTGTCGTAGACGACCTTGCCGCCGCCGTCGCGGAGCAGCAGGTCCGGCTCCCAGTCCTTCTCGGCGCCGGACTGGGCCTGGAAGGCGTTGACGTAGCAGATGTTGTACAGCCCGGCGGCCGGCACCGCGCCGTGGTCGCGGCTGACCACCTGCACCCCGGCCGGGGGCTGGTAGGGCGAGGAGATCTGGTAGTCGAAGCCCGTGTGCTCGGGCGGCAGGGTGACGCTGGTGGGCGGCGGCAGGGACGGGCCGGTGGCGGGGGCCGTAGTCGAGCTGTCCGAGCCGGAGTCGTCCCCGCCGTCGGACGAGGAGCTGCACGACGACAGCACGAGCGCGGCCGCGGCCGAGACGGCCAGCGCCGCGGCGACCCGGCGACGGACAGGGCTGATGGACATCGTCGGTCTCCAAGGGGGTGGTGGCACTGAGGCTCACCTTACCGGGCAGTGGATCACCCTCGGCCCCGCACGGGGGCCCGGGACCGAATCCCAATGAACGCTTAATGCTCCGTTCACGCCCGATCAATCGGCACTGCAGCAGTCGGGAACCCTTCCCACAAGTCTGGGATAGGAACGGCCACGGCCGCCGCCGCAGAATGACGGTGCACGTCAAACCCCTTGAGAAGGAGCCCAGTTGATGAAGCGCTTGCACCGTTCCCTGGTCGTCGGCGGTCTCGCCGCGGCCGTCGTGCTCTCGGGCGTCGGCGCCGCCCAAGCGGCGGAGGCCGCACCGGCGGGCACGCACGCGGCGGCCCTCGCCGGCGCCGCCGACTGCGACGTCGAGTTCACCGTCACCTACTACCACTACCGAGAGAACGGCTACTCCCACGGCGGGGCGCTGCGCCGCGCCAACAAGGCGTACGCCAAGTGCATGGCGAGCTGATCCGCTGATCCGACGGCCCGTCGGTGCCCGGACCATCGGGGGCGGGCACCGGCGGGAGGCGGGGCCGGGGGCCGGGGGCACCCGATTGGTGCGCCCTCTGATAGCGCTCCGGAGATGGCTGGGGACCTCCGCCGGCCCACGACCGCGTGACGCGGCGGTGACCGTGGACGGGCAGGATCGTTGGCCGGGCATGACCATTTCCAAGCGCATCACCGCCGCCGCCTTCCTCGCCGCGGTCGCCGTCTCCATGGGCGGCCCGGCCTTCGCCGCCGAGCACGCCGGGGCCGCCGGGCACGCCGCACACGTCCGGCACACCGAGCCGCCCGTCACCGCCCTGCAGTGCGAGGAGGGTGGCGGCTGGGTGGCCACCGACATCCGCGAGCGCCGGGAGTTCTGCCTCGGCGGGGAGTTCGAGGACCGCTACGTCATCTGGATCTGACCTGCGGGTGAGGGCGGAGCTCCCCGGGCGACCGGGGTGCTCCGCCGTGTCACGCCGCCGGGCCGTAGGCGCCGAAGCCGCGGCAGACCAGGCCGTCGCGGAAGGTCAGGACCTCGGCGACGGCCTGGCCGCGCTCGTTGCGGTAGTTGATGACGAGGGTGTCGACCGAGGCGCGGACGTCCTCGACGGTGAAGTGCAGGTCGGGCAGGTGGTCGAGGCCCTTGGCCCAGTAGGCGCGCAGGGCGTCCTTGCCGCGCACCTCGCCGGACGGGTCGCCGATGATCTCCAGGATCCTGGGAGAGGCGAAGACGACGTCCTCGGTGTAGTGGGCGAGGATGCGCTCCAGGTCGCGGGAGTTCCAGGCGGCGGCCCAGTCCTGGGCGAAGCGGGTGGCGAATTCGAGGTCCATGGTCCCGGACGGTACGACAACCACGCTGCGGTCGCGCGCAATTCCACGATCCGGTCACCACACCACGGGTAGGTGCGACGGGCTGCGCGTCGTGCCGCCGAGCTGCCAGTCGATCGGTGCGCCGGGGTCGGCGAGGCGCAGGCCGGGGAGGGCGGCGGCCAGGCGGTGGAGGGCCTCGCACATCTCCAGGCGGATCCGCCAGGCGCCCAGGCAGTAGTGCGGGCCGGCGCTGAAGGCGAGGGTGGGGGCGGCGAGCGGGGCGGCGAGGTCGGCGTCGAGGCCCCCGTCCGGGAAGACGGCGCCGTCGCGGTTGGCGCTGTTGAGGCTGACGGCGACCACCGCGCCGGCCGGGATCGGCACCCCGCCGAGCTCGACCGCCTCGACGGCGCGCCGGGTCGTGGCGTCGTCGTCGCCGAGGGGGATGTGGTGCAGGAGCCGCTCGGTGGCGCGTTCGGCGACGGCGGGGTCGGCGAGGCGGGGCCAGCAGGAGGGGCGGTCGCCGAGGAGGTGGACGAAGGCGTTGCCGAGGGCGCCGGTGATGCTCTCGTTGCCGCTGCCCGCCAGGCCGCAGACCAGGTAGACGAGCCAGGTCTCAGGGATGCCGCCGTCCTCGTCGGCGGCGCGGACCAGGCTGCTGACCAGGTCGTCGCCGGGTGCGCGGCGCCGCCGGGCGATCAACTCGGCCGCATAGGAGGTGAATTCGTCCATTGCGGAGTCGTTCCGCTGATCGCCCTCGGCCAGGAGGGCCAGGGACCAGCGGTGCAGCCGGGTCTCGTCGACGCCCTCCAGGGCCATCAGCCGGCTGGTGACGGCGAACGGCACGGGCCGGGTGAAGGCGGCGACCAGGTCCGCCGGCGACCCGCCCGCCACCAGGTCGTCCACCGCGCGCTGGACGGCCTCGGCGACCCACGGACGCCAGGATTCGACGGCGCGCGGGGTGAAGGCCCGCTGGACGGTCAGGCGCAGCCGGCGGTGGTCGGCGCCGTTCAAGTTGAAGATCGACGCCGGGTTGCCGGTCGCCTCGGCGGTGCGGCCGTCGCTGCCGACGGCGTTCAGGTCGTCGCGGGTGAAGCGCGGGTCGCTCAGCACCTTGCGGACGTCGTGGTAGCGGGTGACCAGCCAGGCGGGGGTGCCGTCGGCGAGGGTGGTCGGCCGGGGCGGCAGGGCGGGGGCGAAGGTGAGCCGGTGGAGCGGGGGGAGGGCGGGGCCAGTGGCGGTGGAAGTGATGGGAGCC
>NZ_JBHWGD010000206.1:0-4989 GCF_042733235.1 Kitasatospora sp. NPDC059722 | reverse complement strand
TGCTGGCGGCGCAGCAGGGCGAGGTCCTCGCGATCGGCCGCCGCCGCGAGCAGCTGCTCGCCGACCTCGCCGCCGCCCGGCACACCACCGTCGAACTGGAACGGCAGCGGCACGAGGCCCTGGAGGCGATCGCCGCCCGCGAGGCCGAGGCCGCCGCCCGGGCCGCGGCCGAGAAGGCGGCGGCCGAACAGGCCGCAGCGGAGGCGGCTGCCGCTGCGGCTGCGGCCCAGGCGACCCCGGCGGCACCGCCCGCCCGGCCGTGGTCCGCCGAGGGCGCGGCGGCCGCCGTCGCCTTCGCCCGCTCCAAGATCGGCCTGCCGTACATCTGGGGCGGCGAGGGCCCGGCCGGCTACGACTGCTCGGGGCTGACGATGATGGCCTGGCGCGAGGGCGGCCGGGAGCTCAACCACTTCGCCGCCGACCAGTACGCCCAGAGCACCCCCGTCCGCTACCGCGACCTGCGACCCGGCGACCTCGTCTTCTGGACCGACACCGGCCGGGCCGCCGACATCCACCACGTCGGGCTCTACATCGGGGACGACCAGATGATCGAGGCCCCGCGCGTCGGCATGCCGGTCAAGCAGGCCAGCCTCTGGATCATGGGCACCCCCGACTTCTACGCCCGCCCGTAGGGGCTCAGGGAGCGGCAGGCCCAGGACGGAGCCGCCGACCGGCCGGTTCCGGCGGTCTTGTCGGTGGCCGCCGCTAGCGTGGGGTTCCGATCGTCGGCGAGGAGGCGTTGGTGCGGCTGCGGGATGTCGAAGAGGGCGATGCCGGGACGTACGTGCGGATGCGGTGCGACCCCGTGATGATGGCCGAGCTGGGCGGGCCGCTGCCGGAGGAGGCGGTGGCCGAGCGCCTGCGCAAGGACGTGCGGTTGGTCGCCGAGGACCGGTCGTGGATCAAGGCGATCGTCGTGCCGGACGGCGCCGGGGAGGTCATGGCCGGCGGGATCGCGCTCTGGTCGCACGAGGAGGACGGCGCCGCCCTCTCCGAGGTCGGCTGGATGGTGCTGCCCGAGTTCCAGGGCCGCGGGCTCGCCAAGGCGGCCGTCCGGGAGCTGCTGGACGCGGCGGCGCGGGACGGCCGCTGGGGCGAGGTGCACGCGTTCCCGGCCGTGACCAACGGGCCGTCCAACGGCATCTGCCGGGCGCTCGGGTTCCGGCTGCTCGGCGAGCGCGACGTCGACTTCGCGGACCGCGTGCTGCACTGCCGGCACTGGGCGGTGCGGCCGGGGGAGCACACCCGGTGAGCACGTCGGTGAGCACGGCGGGTCGTGTACGGATCGGGCACGAATAAATGAGATGCCGTCCATCCGGGCCCGGTCGTACCGTGGCCCCATGGGCAACACGACCGACGAAGGGGCCGTCGAGACGGTCAACGGGATTGAGATCCGCGCGATTTCCGAGGACGAGGTCGCCGCGTGGGACCGCGCGCTCGCCCTCGGCTTCCTGCGCTCGCACGTGGAGAGCGCCGCCGACTTCCGCCGCCTGCAGTGGCAGCCGGGGCGGGTGCTCGGCGGCTTCGACGAGGGCCGCTGCGTCGCCACCTTCCGCAGCTTCGACGTCGAGCTGACGGTCCCGGGCGGCGCGACCGTCCCGGCCGACGCCGTCACCGCCGTCACGGTCAGTGCCACCCACCGCCGGCGCGGCCTGCTCAGCGCCATGATGCGGCGGGACTTGACCGCCGCGCGCGGGCGCGGTTCCGCGGTCGCCGTGCTGATCGCCGCCGAGTACAACATCTACGGCCGCTACGGCTTCGGCCCGGCCACCCGGGGCCACGGCTGGAACGTCGACCTCAACCGCACCCGCGGCCTGCGCGAGGGCCTGCCCACCGTCCCGGGCGGGCGGATCGACTTCGTCACCATGGAGGAGATCCGCAAGACCGGGCCCGAGCTCCACGACCGCTGGCGGCTCACCCAGCCCGGCGCGCTCGCCCGCGACGAGCTGTGGTGGAAGCGCAACACCGGCGAGATCAAGGTGCCGGGCTTCGAGTTCAAGGAGCCGTTCGTCGCCGTCCACCGGGCGCCCGACGGCACCGTCACCGGTGCGGTGGCCTACCGGGTCGACGACACCTGGGACGGCAGCTACCCGAACTGCACGCTCACCGTGGTCGACTTCCTCGCCCTCGACCGGGCGACGGCGGCCGAGCTGTGGCGGTTCGTGCTCGCCGTCGACTGGGTGCGCAAGGTCGTCGTCGAGAACATCGGCCCGGACGACCCGCTGCCGCTGCTCCTTCAGGACCCGCGCGCCGCCACCCCGTACGTGGAGAACGCCGACTTCACCTGGCTGCGGGTGCTCGACGTCGAGGCGGCCTTCAACGCCCGCACGTACGGCGCACCCGGGCGCGTGGTGCTGGAGGTCGAGGACCGGCTCGGCTTCGCGGCCGGCCGCTGGGCGATCGAGGTCGCCGCCGACGGCACCGGACGCTGCACGCCGACCGACGACGCGGCCGATCTCGCCCTCGGCGCCTCCGAGTTGGGCGCGCTCTACCTGGGCGGCGAGACGCTCCCGCGGCTGGCCGCGGCCGGTCTCGTCACCGAGCTGCGCCCGGGCGCGGCCGCCGCGGCCGACCTGCTGCTGCGCACCCCGCTGCTGGCCTGGAACCCGGACAGCTTCTGAGCCCGGGCGATCCGGGTCCCGGCCCACCTGCGAGTGGGCCGGGTCCCGGCATTCCCAGGCGCCGTGTGCGGCGCCCTACTTGATGGCGGTCTTCCCGATGGTGGGCAGGATGAAGTCCTGGATGAGGCCCTTGGCATCGCGGACGATCGGCCGGAACACCCGGTAGCGCGAGAGGTTGATCACCCGGGCCGCCATGGGGGTGGAACGGCGGACGAACTCCCGGGTCCGCTCGGTCTCCTCGGTCCGGTCGAAGACCCAGTAGAGGACCACGACCATGAGGTGCAGCCAGAGCACGTCGGGCAGCAGCTCGACCAGCTCGGCGTCCAGCTTCGGCGCCAGGTCCGAGCCCTGCAGCACGTCGCGGAACAGTGCGACGGCGGTCGCCCGGGCCGGGTGCGACTCGTTGGAGAACGGGCTCAGCGAACTGGTCGGGTCGGCGGCCGTCCGGAAGAACTGCGCGGCGAACTCGTGGTACGGCGCGGCCGTGTCGAGCCAGGAGGCCAGCGCGATCTCCAGGCGCTCGGCGAAGTCGCGCGTATGGGCCATGCGGTTCCGGGCGTCGGCCGCATGGTCGTAGGTCATCCGGTCGTAGAACCCTTGAATCAGGAATTCCTTGGCCGCGAAGTAGTAATAAGCGTTTCCGACCGAGACTCCCGCCTCGGTGGCGATGGCCCGCATGGTGGTCTTCTCGTAGCCGCGCTCCTGGAAGAGGCGCATCGCGGTCTCCAGGATCAGCGCCCTGGTGGCCTCGCTCTTGTCCGTCTTCGGCTGGGCGCGGCTGCCCCGCGACTCGGCGGTTGGTGCGCCGGCCGCCGCGGGGGCCGCCGCCGTCTCCTCCGTGCCGTCGGGGACTCCTGCTCCGGTCGTCCCGTCCGGTTCGTTGCTCGCTTCCAGGTCTGCCACGCCACGAGCCTAGCCGGAGACCAGGTTCCAGCCGGTGTCGGTGCACGCGGCACCGGATGCCCCCTCCGCATCCGGTGCCGCCGCTCCGCCCCCGCTCATTTCGAACGCGTTCAAAAGCATGCTCGAACTGTAGCGGGCTGGATTGAACATGTTCAACTCCGCGAGTGTGGGAGGCTCGTCACATGATCGGTTCCGAGCAGACCACCATCCGGCGCGGTGGGGCGGACGACGCGGGTGCCGTCGCGGACCTCCACGCGCTCAGCTGGCGCACGGCGTACCGGGGGATCGTCCCCGCCGAGGCGCTCGGGGACGGGCTGGCCGCCCAGCGCCGCGAGCTGTGGGAACTGCGGCTGACCGTCGACTACGGCGGCCCGGACAACACGCCCGAGCTGCTGATCGCCGAACGGGCCGGTGAGGTCGTCGGGTTCGCCTACCTCGTGCCGCAGCCCGACGGCCGGGTGCTCCTGGACAACCTGCACGTCCGGCCCGGCAGTACCGGCGGCGGCATCGGCCGCGCCCTGCTGGCCGAGGCACGCGCACACGTCGCCGCACGGCACCCGGGGGCCGCGCTGTACCTGGAGGTGCTGCGGGACAACACCCGCGCGGTCGCCTTCTACGAGCGCGAGGGCGGCCGGCGGACGGCCGAGCAGGAGGGTGTGTTCCCGGGCGGCCACGTGCTGCCCGAGTACGAGTACACCTGGCCGGTCGAAGCGCACCGCGTGGACGGCTCCGAGGCCGCTCAGTAGTCGTACACCGTCACCGGCACCCCCCGCTCCGCGAGCCGGGCCCGCACCAGCGGCTCGACCCGCTCCCAGCGCCCGCCCGCCAGCCCGCAGCCGATCCTCGGCATGTGGACGGAGGCGCCCAGTCCGGCCGCCCGCTCGCCCAGGGCGGCCAGCGCGGTGTCGATGGCCTCGTAGCGCACCGGCACTCCGGTGGAGCGCCCGGTCCGGATGCCGCGCTGGCCGACCATGTTGGCCACCCAGACGTACGGCTCGACCTGCACCAACTGGAGTGCGCCCAGCCCGAAGTCGTTCTTCGCGCGCTCCCGGTGCCAGCGCCGGAACGCGGCCTCGGGCTCCGGCCAGCGTTTGGACAGGGCGAGGACGAACCCCTTCCCCCAGCCGCCGAGGTCGTTGCAGACGTGTGCGATCACCTTGACGCCCTTGGCCTGGGGCGCCGTGGCGTCGCCGCGGACGTACGTGATGGTCGACATGTCCGAACGCTAGGGCGTGTCTTTCGGCTCAGGCCAGGTGCCGCGACGCCAGGGCACGCGCCTCGCCGCGTTGTCGTCGGTCGCCGATGCTCCGCATGGACTCCCTCCTCCGCCTTGCGATGCACGCACCCTGACGCCGCGGCCCTCTGACCTGAGCCGAAAGACACGCCCTAGCCCGCCGCACTGACAGTCCGTTCGGAATTCTCCGCTGCCTCGGCCCGGCCGCCGGGCCGCGCCCGGTGGCGCGCC
>NZ_JBHWGD010000205.1:0-5029 GCF_042733235.1 Kitasatospora sp. NPDC059722 | reverse complement strand
GTATCGTGGGCTCGGATTTGTGTATAAGAGAGCGCGCGGTTGTGGGGGAGGGGGCCGAGTATGTGGCCCTAGGGGGTGGTGTTGCTGAGGGCTGAGAACACCAGCCCGCCGCCGACCGCCGCCGCGAGCCAGCGGGCGCCCGGGCGGACCAGGTCCGTCAGCATGGCGCCGAGGACCAGCGAGCCTGCCACCAGCCGGACTTGACGGTCCATCGCCCACACTGCGCGGGCTCCCTCCAGTCGGTTCAGCGGGTGGCCGGCGCTCGCCCAGGCGCCGGTGCCGCCGATCACCGGCACGGCCGGGATGCCGGCGGCCGTCAGGCGTTCGACCGCGGTGGTCGCGCGCGGGCCGGACGCGCAGGTGACGGCGAGTTCGCCGCGCGCGGCGGCGTCGCGCAGGGCGGTGAGGGCGTCGTCGAGGCGGTCGAGGGGGATGTTGAGCGCGCCGGGGATGTGGCCGGCGGCGTACTCGCCGGGGGAGCGGACGTCGATGAGGGTGAGCTGCTCCAGGCGGGGGCGGAGCTGCTCGACGGTCAGCGGCGTGGTCATGGGGGCCTTCCAAGGGGGGGAGTTGTGTGCGGGGGAGCTGTGTGCGGGGGAGTGGTGCGCGGGGGAGTTGTGTGCGGGGGTCGGAGCGGAGCTTTCAGTGCAGGGCAGTCACGAGCATGAGGCCTGCGACGCCCAACAGCGTGAAGGCGAAGGCCTTCTGGAGTGTCCGGCCGCTGAGGCGGTCGGCGAGCCGCTTGCCGTCCCACGCGCCGAGGATCGCGGCGCCGGTGAAGGGGGCGGCGACGGCCCAGTCGATGGCGGCGGTGGCACCGAGCCGGGGGACGAGGGCGGCCAGGGAGTTGGCAGTGATCACCAGCAGGCTGGTGCCGACCGCCTCGGCCATGGTGAAGGCGAGCACGGACACCAGCGCGGGGACGGCGAGGAAGCCCCCGCCGACGCCGAGCAGCCCGGTGACGGCGCCCAGGCCCGCGCCCGCCGCCGTCGAGCGGGCCGGACCGGCGGCGGAGCGCTCCTCCTCCCCGGCGTCGCGCCGCGGGGCGAGCATCCGCCAGGCGGCGAGTGCGGCCAGCACCGCGAAGGCGGCGGTGAGCAGCGCGGACGGCACGTGCGCGGAGAGCGCCCCGGCCGCGGCGGCGGCCGGCAGTCCGGCGGCGGCGAACAGGGCGCCGGTGCGCCAGCGCACCCGGCCGGCCCGGGCGTGCGCGACCAGGCCGGTCAGTGAGGTGGCGGCGACGATCAGCAGGCTGGCGGTGGTGGCCCGGGCCGGGCTGAAGCCGAGCAGGTAGACCAGCGCGGGCACGGCCAGCATGCTGCCGCCGCCACCCAGGCCGCCGAGCGCGAGGCCGACGACTGCGCCGGCGGCGAGGGCGAGGATCAGGGTGGTCATATGACGAGTCCCGCGTCACCACCCGGCGTGGTCACGGGCAAGCCCGCGTGCGCCCACGCGGTCATGCCGCCGGTGACGTTCAGGACGGTGGCCCCGCGCGCGGTGAGCAGCTCGGCGGCCCGCTGGGAGCGGTTGCCGGAGCGGCAGATCGCGAGGACGGTCCGTCCCTCGAACACGGGCGGGAGCGGCGCGCCCGCGGCGAGGGCGACGAGGGGCAGGTGGACGGCGCCGGGGGCGTGGCCCGCGGCGTACTCGGCCGCGTCGCGGACGTCGAGCAGGACGGCCCCGGCGCTGCGGGCGAGGTCGTGGGCATCCGCGGCGGTGGTCTGCCCGGGGGCGGGCGGCTGTGCGGGCATGGGCTTCTCCAGAGGTGGGTGACTGTGTCGACGGCCCCGTACGGCTCTCGGCGACGGCGGCCGGATCCCCCCTGCGGCTCACCATAGTACCCCCGGGGGTATTATCGAAACCATTCGGCGATACCCCTCCTGGTATTCGGCCATGGCGGCCCTATGCTGGTAGACATACCGAGGGGGGTATCGAGATCGTCTCGCGGCGCCACTGTCGCGCCGCCCAGGAGGTGCCCGTGTACTTTGCCCAGTTCTACCTCGACTGTCTCTCGCAGGCCTCGTACCTGATCGCCGACGAGGGCACCGGCCGTGCCGTCGTCGTCGACCCGCGCCGGGACGTCGACGAGTACGTCGCCGATGCCGAGGCGCGCGGTCTGACCGTCGTCGGCGTGATCAACACCCACTTCCATGCCGACTTCCTGGCCGGCCACCTGGAGCTGGCCGACCGCACCGGCGCGTGGATCGGCTACGGGCGCCGGGCCGAGACCGAGTACGCCATCCGCCACCTCGCCGACGGCGAGCGGATCACGCTGGGCGACGTCACCCTCCAGATCATGGAGACCCCCGGACACACCCCCGAGTCGATCAGCGTCCTCGTCTACGAGCACGCCGACGACGCCGTCCCGTACGGCGTGCTCACCGGTGACGCCCTGTTCATCGGCGACGTCGGGCGTCCCGACCTCCTCGCGTCCGTTGGGGTCACCGCCGAGGATCTCGGCGCCATGCTCTACGACTCCGTCCACCGCAAGCTCATGGCCCTGCCCGACGACGTCCGGGTCTTCCCCGCCCACGGCGCCGGCTCCGCCTGCGGCAAGAACCTCTCCAGCGAGAAGCAGTCCACGATCGGAGCGCAGCGCCTGACCAACTACGCCTGCCGGCCCATGGACCAGGACACCTTCGTCCGCATCGTCACCGCCGGCCAGTCCGCCGCCCCCGCGTACTTCGGCCACGACGCCGCCCTCAACCGGCAGGACCACCCGCTGCTCGACCGCACGAGCCCTGCCCGTTCCCTGTGTCCCGAGAGCTTCAAGGAGGCCCTCAGCGCGGGCGCCGTCGTCCTCGACGCCCGCAGCCCCCAGGACTTCGGCGCCGGACACCTCCACGGCGCCATCAACGTCCCCCTCGACGGCCGCTTCGCCGAACAGGCCGGCACCGTCCTCACCCCCGACACCGACCTCGCGATCATCGCCCCCCAAGACCGCGAGGACGAAGTCGTCACCCGCCTCGCCCGCATCGGCTTCGACCACATCGCCGGCTACCTGCGCAACCCCGACACCGCCCTGACCACCCTCGCCGACGACCTCACCCCCGCCAGCCGCCTCACCGCCGACCAACTCCGCTCCGCCCTCGCCGACGAACAGCCCCCCACCGTCCTGGACGTCCGCACCTGCGGCGAACGCGAAACGGGATTCATCGAAGGATCCCTGCACATCCCCCTGGCCGAACTCCCTGCCCGCCTGGACGAGATCCCCACCGACCACCCCTTGGTCGTCCACTGCGCCAGCGGCCACCGCTCCTCCATCGCCGCCAGCCTGCTGCGCCACCACGGACACACCGACGTCTCCGACCTCCTCGGCGGCTACGGCGCCTGGCACACCCTCACCAGCAGTTGAGCGGAGGCGCCGGGGCAGCCACCCGGATGCGACCCGCCGCGAAGGCCCTGGATGCGGAAAACGCGCGAGGGGTCAGCCCTCACGGGCACACCCCTCGCAACCGTCATGGACCTGTCCTCCGGAGAGCCCCTGCTGCCGCACCCAGGCCTGAACCTCGGACACCCTGAACTGCAACTTCGCATTCGGACCGGCACCGAACCGATAAGGAGCCAGCCCCACACGCTGCGCCTCGCGATACGCCCACGCAACGGACATGTTCAGATACTCGGCAGTCTGCCTGACGCTCATGAACTGCTCGGACACGGCTTCTCCTCGGTGACCAGGTGGATCCAGCGGACCCCGAAGATCAGCGACAACGCACGATTTGGCTGCGCTGTAACCACGTGGGAGCGAAGCCATCCCGGCGGCACTGTCGGGCGGTCAGGGCGATGTCCGAGCGTGTCAGCCAACGGAGTACCCTCAGGCTGGCTCGTATCACCGGCGCGCGGTGGAGAGCGGGCCGCCGAAGGCAGGTTCGAAGGCGTTCGGGGTTGCCTTCGAGGGGGTCGTCCATCGCGCGGCCGGCCCCGGTCGGGCCGAGTGCCATGCAGGCGCACTTCAGCGCGGCCCGGGTGAGTTTTCGGGGTTTCGGTGGCGTACGACCGGGGACTGCGGGATCCTCGTTGCCCGTCCCCGAAGAGGGCAGGGGCAGAAGGTTGTTGGAGGAATGCCATGAGTGAGCGGGAGACGTGGTCGACGGACGAGTTCGGCGCCCTGCATACGGGTGAGGTCGGAGTGCTCCTGGCCGACGGCACCGTTCCGCGCCCAGTCATCTTCGACACGAGTAGCAGTGGGGCAGCGCACTCCGTTTCGCACTGGAGCGTCTACGACGGGACTCTCCGTGCGCCGCGGGCGCACGCGGTGCGCGGAGTGTGCTCCTGTGGGTGGACGGGCCCTGAGCGCCTGCTGGAATGGGACGAGACCGATGACCCGAAACTGGACCGCGCGCGCGTCAACGTGGCGATCCACTGCGAGAGCGACTGGTGGGACATGCACCTTGTCGAGGTGGAGGCGTCCGCGGTGCCTCTGCCCGAGACGATCACCGACCTGCTGAGCCGGCTGGGAGAGGAGATCGAGAAACTGGGGCACACCCAACCGCTGGCGGCCGTACGCGCGGCCCGCAAGCTGGAGATTACCGCCGGGGACGTCGCCCTCTGGCCCGCCCGCAATGCCTGGAACGACAACAGCACCGTACAGATCGCCGCCGCCCTCGGCCTCAACGAAGCCGACGCCCGCCATCTGCTGCACCGCTACAGCCGCTACAGCCGTCACAACCGTTACACCTGATATCTCCGCGCCTGGCCATCGGCTGACCGGGGCCCGCGCCAGGTGGGCCCCACGCTCACCCGGGCAGCGAGCGGACGGGGGCGCTTCATGGCGAGCGAGGGATCGCGCTCAGCAGCCGGTGATGACGATCGGCCCTTCAGACCGTGAACCACTCCTTGCCCTCGGCGGAGCTGTACGCCAGGACGATGATGCCCGCGATCGCCATGCCGGCCAGCGAGATGATCGAGCCGGAGAAGAGCTGTCTCACGCCGGCGACGATCGTGAGCCACTCGATCACCAGCACGGTCTTCCGGGTCCACCGGGCCCCACCCGGCGCCAGGGCCGCGCAGGTGCCGAGCAGGACGCCGA
>NZ_JBHWGD010000204.1:0-5110 GCF_042733235.1 Kitasatospora sp. NPDC059722 | reverse complement strand
AGGGACATCACCTCGTGGAAGGCCGCCGTGACCGCGGTGTTGCGGGTCGCGGCGGCCAGGACCTTGTCCAGGAAGGCGTGCTGCACCTTCATCATGGCCCCGGACGGCCCGCCGGTGGTCGCGGCGAAGCGGACGTCCTCGGTGCAGGACATCACCCAGGCGTTCTTCGACGCCGCCGCCACTCCGCGCCTGGCGTCGCGCGCGGCGGCGTGGCCGATGCCGCCGTGCCGCAGCACCGCGCGGCGCAGCTCCCGGGCGCTCAGCAGCGAGACCGTGATGCCCTGCCCGTACACCGGGTTGAACGTGCAGAGGGCGTCGCCGATCGCGACGAGGCCCTCCGGCGAGCGGCGCTCGTAGTGGCGGCGCACGCCCGGGCCGGGGACGAAGCCGCGGACCTCGCCGGCGGGTTCGGCCTCGCGCAGCGCGTCGCGGATGGCCGGGTCGCGGAGCCGGGCCAGCTGACCGTCGAACCCGGCCTCGCCCGGTTCGGGTTCGGCGCCGCGCATGCCGGCCAGGCTGACGATCCAGCGGTCCCCCTCGACCGGGAGCAGGACGCCGAGGCGGGGCGCGTCCGGGGCCTTGGTCTGCAGGTAGATCGCCTTGCAGCCGAGGTCGCCGGCGCCGGCCGGGCGGTGGAAGAGCCGCGAGGTGTACGTGACACCGGCGTCCACCCGCTCCTCGGGCACCGGCGCGCAGCCGAGTTCCGCCAGCCAGCCCGCGACCCCGGTCGAGCGGCCGGTCGCGTCGACGACCAGCTCGGCCGGGATCTCCTGGACCTCGCCGCGCTCCGGGCCGCGCTCGCGGACCTTGACGCCGGTCACCGCGTGCGCCGAGCCGAGCAGCCCGACCACCTCGGTGCCCTCCAGGAACTCGATCGACGGGGCGGCGCGGACGCGGTCCAGGATCAGCTTGTCCATCACCGGCCGGGTGCAGGACAGGAAGGCCACCTGCGCCGGGTAGTCGGCCATCCAGCCGGCCGAGCTGAGCCAGCGCAGATCACCCGAAGCGGCGACCCGGGTGGCGCCCGCGTCCGTCAACTCCTGTTTGATGCCGGGCATCATCTCCTCCAGCGCCCGGTGCCCGGCCTCCAGCACCAGGTGCGCGTGCCGCCCCTGCGGCACGCCCGCGCGGAACTGCGGCTCCGCCGGGTAGTGGTCCCGCTCCACCACCACGATCCGCTCGGCGTAGCCGCGCAGCGCCCAGGCCGCCACCGTTCCGGCGAGTCCGCCGCCGATCACCACCGCCGTGCCCCGCCCGGGGGCCGTCTCCGAAGAAGTCATGCGACGTAGCGTAGTTGGGCGGTGGTGCGCGCGTAACGGATCGGTGGTGTGAACGGGCGCTGCTGGGGCGCCTGTTGACGCGCGCGCCGGGTCGGCGCCGAGTGCCCCCGGGGCGAACCGCCACGGGGAAACGATCGTGCAGGTACCGGGCTCGTGCGGTTCGTGCGGCTGCCCCGCTCGTTCGGGCAGCTGCCCCGCTCGTTCCTGCGGCCGGCTCCGACGGACGGGCGCTCCGCCTGGCCGGGACACCGCCGGATCGCAGACGTCGCCTGCACCCAAGGGCCGGCGGCGCTAAGAGTTCGTCAAGATCGGCGTCCGGCGGTGCCAAGGAGGCGCCAGGAGGAGTCTCATCGTCGACGGCGCGGAAACAGCGTCGCTCGGCGGAGAGGAAACGGTTCCGCGCGGGCCCCGAAGGGGAGGTCCCGCGGACCGTACAACGGGGAAGAGGACGTACGGTCATGACGACGGCGGCTAAGGGCAGAACGGCCACATCCAAGGAGGCCGCCTCAGCGGGCGCCCCGGCGGGCTCCGCAGCGGGCTCCGACCCCGGGGAGGGGAGCCCAGCGGCCGCGCCGCCGAAGCCCGCCGCCCCCCGCGTCCCGCACCGCCTCCCGACCGGCCTCGGCCACCGACTCCGCCAGGGCGCCCGCCGGATGGGCGGCCGGGCCTACTGGACCACCCCGCGCCTCGTCCGCGGCCTCACCGCGCTGAGCCTCGCCGCCCTGCTCGGCCTCGGCGCCACCGCCACCGGCGTCCTCGGCGGCGCCCGCGACGGCACCGACACCATCGGCCACGGCGCCGCCCCGCAGGCGGCCCGCGCCGCCGACCTCTACTTCGCGCTCAGCGACATGGACGCCCAGGCCGCCAACCTGCTGCTGATCGGCGCCGACCCGGACTACACGGCGCTGCACCGGACCACCCTCGACACCTACGAGCAGCGCCGCGCCCAGGCCGACGACGACCTCCAGCAGGCCGCCCAGGCCGCCGCCGACGACTCGGCCTCGCAGCGCGCCGTCCAGCGCGTCCTCGGCGAACTCGGCAGCTACGAGGCCCTGGTGGCCCGCGCCCAGCTGCTGGAGGACCAGGCCAAGGCCCCGGCCGGCAAGCCCTCCGAGGAGGCCCTCACGGCCTACCGGCAGGCCACCGACCTGCTGCGGCAGCAGCTGCTCCCGGCCGCCGACCAGGTCACCGCCGCCAACGAGGCGGTCGTCGACCACGTCTACGCGCAGCAGCGCTCCGACCTGGACGGCGGCTGGTGGGAGCTGGCCGCCGTCGGCCTGTTCGCGCTCGTCGCGCTGTTCGCGCTCCAGCGGACGCTGGCCGTGCGCTACCACCGCGTCGTCAACCCGGCGCTGGCGGCCGTCACCCTGGTGACCGCCGTCGTGCTCGCGGCCGGCCTGCACCTCGTCTCCACGGCGGACGGCAACCTGGTGACGGCCAAGAGCAACGCCTACGACTCGGTGATCGCGCTCAGCCGGGCCCGCGCCGTCGCCTACGACATGAACGCCGACGAGAGCCGCTACCTCGCCGACCCGGTGCTCGCGGCCACGTACCAGCGGACCTACCTGGAGAAGAGCCAGGCGGTCGTCCGTCTCGACGGCGCGACCGTCACCGACTACGACGGCCGGCTGGAGACCGCCGCCGCCAAGCACCTGGCCGACCGCTCGGTGCCGTTCGGGGGCTACCTCGGGACGGAGCTCAACAACATCACCTTCCCCGGCGAGCGGGACGCGGCCGAGCGGGTGCTGGCGGCCTTCCGGTCCTACCAGCAGGTGGACCACAAGATCCGCGTCCTGCACGACGCCGGCCAGCTGAAGGACGCGGTGACGCTCAACACCGGCCTCTCGAAGGGCCAGTCCAACTACGAGTTCGACCAGCTGAGCAAGGCCATGGGCGACACCATCGACGTCAACTCCCGCGCCATGGACGCGGCCGTCGCCGACACCGACGACGCCCTCGACGGCACCACCGCGACCCTGGCCGCGGTCGTCCTGGCGGCGGCGCTCGTCCTGGTCGCCGTCGGCGTCCGCCCCCGCCTGCGCGAGTACCGCTGACACGTCCGGACGAGGGCCCGGTGACGCTCCGTCCGTCACCGGGCTCCTCGGCGTGGGCGCGGAGGAAGGATTCCGCCGCCGTCCCCGCTGTGCCGGTTTGACAAACCGGGTTGCCGTGGCGGCGAATGGCGGGTATGGCCGACGACGCGGATCTCGAGAACGTCCTGAACACGGTGGGCCCCCGGCTGCGGGCGTTGCGGCGGGAGCGGGGGACGACGCTGGCCAAGCTGGCGGCGGCCACCGGCATCTCGCTCAGCACGCTGTCCCGGCTGGAGTCGGGCCAGCGCAAGCCGACGCTGGAACTGCTGCTGCCGCTGGCGCGCGAGTACCGGGTGCCGCTGGACGAACTGGTCGGCGCGCCGGCCACCGGCGACCCGCGGATCCACCCGCGGCCGGTGACCAGGAACGGGCAGACCATCGTGCCGCTCACCCGCCACCTGGGCGGGCTGCACGCCTACAAGCACATCATGCCGCCGGGGCACGGCACCGGGCCCGGGCCGGAGTTGAAGGTGCACGAGGGCTACGAGTGGCTGTACGTGCTCTCCGGCCGGCTGCGGCTGCTGCTCGGTCCGCACGACATCGAGCTCGGCGCCGGGGAGGCCGCGGAGTTCGACACCCGCACCCCGCACGCCTTCGGCAACGCCGGCCCGCAGCCGGTGGAGTTCCTCAGCCTGTTCGGGCCGCAGGGCGAGCGCATCCACGTCAGGGCGCGCCCGGGAACCTCTGTTCGGTAGGTTCGTTTCCTGACAGCGGGGGCTTTCCGTTCCGGACTCCCGCAGGCCATCGGGAGGGGCCGAGGAGATGAGTGTCCAGCAGAGCACGGAGACCGGGGACAGCGGCGGAGCCGGAGAGCGGGCCGGGAGCGGGGGCGGGGGGCGGCGCAAGGAGCGCAAGAAGCGGCCCTTCTGGCAGGAGCTGCCGATCCTCCTGGTGATCGCCCTGCTGCTCTCGCTCGGCATCAAGACCTTCTTCGTCCAGGCCTTCTCGATCCCGTCCGGCTCGATGGAGCAGACCCTCGACATCGGCGACCGCGTGCTCGTCGACAAGTTCACCCCCTGGTTCGGGGCGAAGCCCGAACGCGGCGAGGTCGTCGTCTTCCGCGACCCGGGCGGCTGGCTGGAGGGCCCGCCGAAGCAGTCCGGCGACTCCGTGATGGGCACCGTCCAGAAGGTCCTGAGCACCGTCGGCCTGATGCCCTCGGCCGACGAGAAGGACCTGATCAAGCGGGTGATCGCGGTCGGCGGGGACACCGTCGAGTGCAAGAAGGGCGGCCCGGTGAAGGTCAACGGCGTCGCGCTGGACGAGCCGTACATCTTCCCCGGCTCCGCGCCCTGCGACAACGACCCGGTCGGCACCGTGACCGTCCCCAAGGACCACCTGTGGGTGATGGGCGACCACCGGAACAACTCGCGCGACTCCCGGCCGCACCACAACGAGACCGGCGACGGCTTCGTGCCGGTGGACGACGTCGTCGGCCGGGCCTTCGTCGTCGCCTGGCCCGTCTCGCACTGGAGCACCCTGCCGGTGCCCGACACCTTCGACCAGAAGGGCCTCGCCGCGCCGGCCGCCCCGCGGTCGCCGCTGGAGGCGCCGTCCGCCCCCGGTGCGGCGGCACTGGCCGCCGCCGTGCCGCTGACGCTGTGGCGGCGCCGGCGCCGGCGCCGGGCGCGTCGTTAGTGCCGTGCCGGGCGTCGCAACACGGTGGACCTATCCGGCCACGGCAATAGTACTCCAGTGAGAGTTCTCCGTTTTCCCTGGTCAGCGGCCTGGTGGTCG